>CAZOIB010000294.1:0-8213 GCA_964579785.1 uncultured Lysobacter sp.
CTGGCGCTGGTCGGCCTGTGGAACCGCGACTTCCTCGCGATCGGCGTGCACGCGGTCCTGCCCTACGCGCAGCGGCTCGCGAGCCTGCCCGGCTACCTGCAGCAGCTGGAGATGGAGTCGAACGGCAAGCGCGTGACCGCATCCGGCGAGCCGGTCGCGGCACCGACCTGCCCGGCGATCTTCGGCGAGCCCGGCACGCTCGGCCAGCACGCCTTCCACCAGTGGCTGCACCAGGGAACGGATGTCGCGTCGTCCGACTTCGTCATCGTCGCGCGGCCGATGGGCAGGGGCGAGGAGGCGCACCGCGTGCTGCTTGCCCATGCGATGGCGCAGTCGGAGGCGCTGATGACCGGCCGCGATACCGGCAACCCGCACCGCGACTGCCCGGGCAACCGTCCCAGCACCACGATCGTCCTCCCGGCACTGGAACCCGCGTCGCTCGGCGCGCTGGTCGCACTCTACGAGCACAAGGTCTACTGCCAGGCGGTGCTTTGGGGAATCAACGCCTTCGACCAGTTCGGCGTCGAGCTGGGCAAGTCGATCGCGGGGCGGATCCTGCCCGCATTGACGGGCGAGGCCGCGGACCAGCATCCCGCCACGGGCCACCTGATTGCCCTCGTCAGGGAACGGGGTCGCCCGGACTAGCGCGGCGGCGCCAGCCACTACCGCCATGCGCAGGCTCTTCCTCGTCCGTCACGCCAAGTCGAGCTGGGGGGACCCCTCGTTGCCGGACCGGGAGCGGCCGCTCAACGACCGGGGCAAGCGGGATGCGCCCACGATGGGCAAGCGTTTGGCCGCGCTTCGGGTGAAGCCGGATGTCATCCTCTCGAGCCCGGCCAAGCGCGCCTTCAAGACCGCCCGGATCCTCGCCGAGGAACTCGGCTACAGGCTCGAGGACATCCGCGTGGATGCGCGTCTCTACGCTTCCGGGCCCGATATCCTGCTGGGGATCATCCGCGAACTCGGCGACAAGAAGAAGTGCGTCATGGTCGTCGGGCACAACCCGGAGCTGACCGAGCTCGCGCACCGCTACTCGGGCACGATCACCCACATGCCGACCTGCGCCGTGGCCGAGTTCGCATTCGCCGCGAACTCCTGGCCGGACGCGGTCATCGCCAAGCCGGAACAGGCGGCCCTCCACACGCCCTAGGTTTTGCTGCCAGAATGGCGCCCGCGGCGCCCCTGCCGATGGGCGCCGCACCCGGGACAACAATCCAGACGAGGGCCATTTCATGGCGGCATTGAACGAGGAACAGGCACGCGCCTACATGCACAAGCTGCTCGCGACCATGAGCCAGCAGGGTGGCTCCGACCTGTTCATCTCGCACGACTTTCCCCCGAGCATGAAGGCGCACGGCACCATGCAGCCGCTCGCCGCGCAGAAGCTCACCGGCGATGTGACCAGGGTGCTCGCGCAGGCGATCATGAACGAGGAGCAGCGCGCGGAGTTCGCCAAGGAGATGGAGTGCAACTTCGCCATCTCCATCGCCGGCCTGTCGCGCTTCCGCGTCAACATCTTCGTGCAGCAGCGCCACGTCGGCATGGTGATCCGCACCATCGCCGCGGAGATCCCCAACTTCGAGAAGCTGGGGCTGCCCGAGGTGCTGAAGGACGTCATCATGCAGAAGCGCGGGCTGGTGCTGGTCGTGGGCGGCACGGGCTCGGGCAAGTCGACCTCGCTCGCGGCCATGATCGATCACCGCAACCGCACTTCCGCCGGCCACATCATCACCGTCGAGGACCCGGTCGAGTACGTGCACGTGTCGCAGAAGTCGCTTATCACGCACCGCGAGGTGGGGGTGGACACGCACTCGTGGCACCACGCGCTCAAGAACACGCTGCGCCAGGCGCCGGACGTGATCCTGATCGGCGAGGTGCGCGACCCGGAGACCATGGAGCACGCCATCGCCTTCGCCGAGACCGGCCACCTGTGCCTGGGGACGCTGCACGCCAACAGCGCCAACCAGACCATCGAGCGCATCATCAACTTCTTCCCCGAGGAGCGGCGCAACCAGCTGCTGATGGACCTCTCCGCCAACCTGCGCGCCATCGTCTCGCAGCGCCTGGTGCGCACCGAGGACGGCAAGGGACGCAAGGCCGCCATCGAGATCCTCATCAACACGCCCACCATCGCCGAGCGCATCTTCAAGGGCGAGTTCGGCGAGCTGAAGCAGATCATGTCCAAGTCGCGCGAGCTGGGCATGCGCACCTTCGACTGGGCGCTCTTCGAGCTCTACAGCGCCAACCACATCAGCTACGAGGAGGCGATCCGCAATGCCGACTCGGCCAACGAGCTGCGCCTGGCCATCAAGCTGAAGAGCCCGCGCGGCGAGCCCTCGAACGCGAGCGGCATCTCGCTCTCCATGGAGGCGAAGTCGGAGCCCGTGGAGGAGGAAGCGAAGAAGTAGCCGGTGCGGCGGAGGCCGGCTATCGCCTCCCTACTGCTTTACGACGAAGTCGATGACGATCGCACCGGGGTCGCGCTGGCGGTACTCGATCGCCACGACGCTGCCGTAGCGGGCGCGCAACTGGTCGAGGAGCGGCAGGGGGTCATGGTCGTTCACGAAGCGCATCGTCTCGCCGGGCTGCAACGCGTCGAGGGCGCCGAAAATGGCCGCGTGGCGGAAGCGCTTGGCGATGCCGCGGGCGTCGAAGGGATAGATCCGGTCCGGCGAGAGGTGGATGTGGGGCTGTGCGGGCTGGTTCATGAGGTTCCTCGGGGCGGCACCTGTTTTAACAGGCATCTATAATACCGCTTAAGATCAGCATCGCAATTGACGACCCGCAATCCGGCTGCTGGAGGAAGGGCGATGACCGAGGTTTTCCAGGCGTGGCAGTGCATCGGCTGCGGCCGCATCGACGGGCCCGGGCAGTGCGTCGGGATCTGCCAGGACCGCACCGTGCGGCTGGTGAATGCAGCGGACTACGAGGCGGCCGCGAGCCGCATCGAGGCACTCGAACAGGTCGTGCGCCGCATCGCGAATACCCGGCCACTGCCGGGCGAATGCGAACGGACGTGGCAGGCTCTGCAGATTCAGGCGAAGCAGGTGCTGCCGAAGTGAAGGGGAAAGCGCGTTGCCGGTCAGCGTGCGGCCAGAATGGCTTCAGCCACCTCGGCGAAACCGGCGGAGCCGCATGAAGGCGCCACGTAGCGCGGCAGCGTTTCCATGAGGTCCGCCATCTCGCGCACGTTGGCCACCCCGATCGCATTGGGAAAGAAGGCGAACATCGGCTGGTCGTTGGGGGAGTCGCCCACGAACACCAGCCGCTCCTTCTCCCGCTCGACGTCGATGCCGAAGTCTTCCGCAAGGGCGAGCCTCGAGGTGGACAGCTTGTCGTAGCCGCCGAACCAGCCGTTGACGTGGATGGAGCTCACCTTGGCGGTGAGACCCTCCGACTCCATGATGGCGACGATCGCGGCCACCGCGGCGCGGCCCAGGCGCGGCACGTCCTCGCAGAAGTCGATGGCAAGGTCGGCCTCTCGGTAGGGCTGGTCGGAGGCGATGCCGCTGCCGGGCACCTCGGCCAGGATGCGCGCCGCGATCGCGTCGAGCCGCCCGGCGCGCCGCCCGCGCTCCTCATCCCCGATCACGTAGCGCTTCACGAGCCGCCCTGCCCGCGCGTCGTGGCGGAACCAGAACGCGCCGTTCTCGCCCACCACCGCATCCACCGGCCACATCCGCGCGATGTGATCGCACCACCCGGCCGGGCGGCCGGTGACCGGAATCACGAGGAGTCCTGCCTGCTTCAGGCGCTCGAGCGCCGCATAGGCCACCGCGTGCAGGCGCCCGCCGGTGGTGAGCGTGTCGTCGATGTCGGCCAGCACGCCGCGCACGGCACGCCGTGCCGCGAGCGGGAACTCGGCGAGGGGCCTCACTACCTGCGGCTGGCGAGATAGGCTTCCACCGCGGCGCGCTGCACGGCGTCCATGTGCAGGCCGCACTTGGTGCGCCGGTAGAGGATGTCCTCGGCGGTCTCGGCCCACTCTTCCGCGACGAGGAAGTCGATCTCGCGCGAGGTGAGGCCGGCGCCGAAGCTGGTACCCAGCTCCTCGACGGCTTTCGCCTCGCCCAGGACCTTCGTCGTCCGGTTGCCATGGCGGCGGACCACACCGTCCAGCAGGTCGCGCGGGAAACCCTTGTAGCGTTCGAACATCTCGTCGCGGAAGGCGTTGTAGTTGCCCACGTCGCCGCCCGGCAGGGGCGCTTCCTTGGTCCACTTCGCTCCCATGGGGGGCAGGAACGGGGCGAGCTTTTCGAGCGCCGTCTCGGCGAGGCAGCGGTAGGTGGTGATCTTGCCGCCGAAGAGCGACAGGACGGGCGCCTTGCCCGCCTCGTCGTCGAGCTCGAGCACGTAGTCGCGGGTGATCGAGGACGGGTCGGACTTGCCGTCGTCGTAGAGCGGGCGCACGCCGGCGAAGGTCCAGGCCACGTCGGCCTCGGAAACCGGCTTCACCAGGTAGCGGTTGACCGCCTCGATGAGATAGCGCGTCTCCGCCGGCGTGATGTCGACCGCCTCCTCGGGAGTGTCGACCGGTACGTCGGTGGTGCCGATGAGGCTCCACTTGCCCTCGAAGGGGATGACGAAGATGACGCGCTTGTCGGTGTTCTGCAGGATGCAGGCGTGGCCGAGGGAATGCACCTTCGGCACGACGATGTGGCTGCCCTTCACCAGGCGCACCTTCGCCCCGGTCGGCTTGTGCGGCACGCCCCCGAGCACCTGCGACACCCACGGTCCCGCGGCATTGACGATGGCCGTGGCGGTGACGGTGCGCCGCGAGCCGTTGCGCACATCCTCGAGATCGGCCTGCCACGCCCCGTTCTCGCGGCGCCCGGCGAGGAACTTCGTGCGCGTGAGGACCGTCGCGCCCTTTTCGCGGGCGGACATGGCGGTGAGGATCGTGAGGCGCGCATCGTCCACGCGGCAGTCGGAATAGACGATGCCGGAGCGGATTTCCGGCTTGAGCCCGGCGCTGTACTCGATGTGCGGGAACGGCACCGTGTGCGATGGGGGAAGCGACACGCGCTTGCCGAGGTGGTCGTACATCCACAGGCCCATGCGGATCATCCACACCGGGCGCATGGTGCGGTCGTGGGGGAGCACGAAGCGCATCGGCCGCACGATGTGGGGTGCCGCGTTCAGGAGCACCTCGCGCTCCTCCAGCGCCTCGCGCACCAGCCGGAACTCGTAGTACTCCAGGTAGCGCAGGCCCCCGTGGATCAACTTGGAGCTCCAGCCGCTGGTGGCCGAGGCGAGGTCCGCCATCTCCACTTCGAGGACCTTGAGGCCGCGGCCCGCGGCATCCCGGGCGATGCCCGCGCCGTTGATGCCGCCGCCGATGACGAGGAGGTCGTATTTTTCCATGGTTCTTGCGCCTTCCCGGGAGAACTCCTCAAAAGTCTAGCAGGTGGGTTGCCCGCCCGCTTGATGCAACGCACGAGCGGTGCACGCGCGCCCCCGCCTGCGCTAGGCCTTGCGGCCGAACTGCGCCCACCACAACAGGCCGACCATGGTCTTGGTGTCGGTGACGAGTCCGGCGCGGATCCAGCGCAGCGCGTCGTCGATGCGCGCCGGGAAGACCTCGAGATGCTCGCCCGGATCGAGGCGGGCCCCGACGAAGGAGAGGTCGCGGGCGCCGTAGATCTCGATCACCTCGCTGGAATAGCCGATGCAGGGATGCAGCGTTGCCACGTGCCACCATTCACCCGCCTCGTAGCCGCATTCCTCGACCAGCTCGCGCCTGGCCGTCTCCAGCGGCGGCTCCCGGGATTCGAGCTTCCCCGCGGGGAGCTCGATGAAGTGGCGCCGCAGCGGGTAGCGGTACTGGCGCTCGAAGAGGACGGTCTCGTCGTCGAGGAAGGCCAGCATCATGACCGCGCCGGGATGCTCGACGTACTCGCGCCAGGAGACGGCGCCGCCGGGCAGCCCCACCTCGTCGTGGCGCACCTTCAGGAGCCGGCCGTCGTAGGCGAGCTGCGTGGAGAGCGTCGGCTCGGTGAAATCCCCGGTCGGCTCCGGAGGCAGCTTCACGGCTCGCCCCGGCTACAGGCTCGCGGTGATGGCACGGGCGCAGAGGTCCATGAGCGGCGCCGGGATCACGCCGAGGGCGAGGACCGCGATCGCGTTGGCCGACAGCAGCAGGCGCATGTCGCCGCGTTCGGCGATCGTGATCTCGCCCGCCGGTTCGTCCATGTACATGAGCTTCACCAGGCGCAGGTAGTAGAAGGCGCCCACCACGCTCATCAGCACCGCGAACACCACCACGGCGCCGAACCCCGCCTCGAACGCCGCCTGCAGCACCGCCAGCTTGGCGAGGAAGCCGACCGCCGGCGGGATGCCCGCCAGCGAGAAGACGATGACCAGCATCACGAAGGCGAACCACTTCGAGCGGCGGTTCAGGCCCCGGAAGTCCTCCAGCTCCTCGGCCTCGAATCCCGCCCGCGACAGGAGCAGGATCATGCCGAAGGCGCCCAGCGTCATGAGCACGTAGGTGATGACGTAGAACATCGCCGAGCTGTAGCCGTTGTCGGTGCCCGCGAGGATGCCGAGCAGGAGGAACCCCATGTGCGAGATCGTCGAATAGGCGAGCATGCGCTTGAGATTGGTCTGCGCGATCGCGACCAGGTTGCCCAGGCCGATGGAGGCCACGGCGAGTATCGCCAGCATCAGCTGCCAGTCGCCGCTCATCCCGCCCAGGCCGTGCGCCAGCAGCCGCATCACGAAGGCGAAGGCGGCGATCTTGGGCGCGGCGCCGATGAAGAGCGTGGCCGGCGTGGCGGCACCCTGGTAGACGTCCGGCACCCACATGTGGAACGGGACCGCGCCCAGCTTGAAGGCGACGCCGGCCACCACGAAGACGAGCCCGAAGACGGCGAGCGACTGGTTGGCGCGCGCTCCCCCGAGCGCGGCGGCGACCCGCGTGAGGTCGAGTGTCCCCGTGGCCCCGTACAGCATCGACATGCCGTAGAGCAGCATCCCGGAGGCGAGCGCGCCGAGGACGAAGTACTTCATCGCCGCCTCCGTCGCCCGCGCCGAATCGCGCTCGAGGGCCACCATCGCGTAGAGCGACAGCGCCAGCAGCTCGAGGCCCAGGTAGAGCGTGAGGAAGTGGCCGGCCGAGATCATCACCAGCATCCCCAGCGTGGCGAAGAGCGAGAGCGACAGGAACTCCCCGCGCAGCATGTCGCGCACCTGCAGGTAGGTGCGGCTGTAGACGAGGGTGACGGCGACCGCCAGCAGTGTCGCCACCTTCAGCACCTGCGACATGGGATCGGACACGAACATGCCCTGGAAGGTGACCGCCGAGGCATGGCCCACCGCCGCGGCCGCGAGGGTTGCGCAGCCCAGGAGCGAGGCGATCGCCAGCCAGAAGGTGAGGTGCTTGTCGCGATCCGGGATGAAGAGGTCGATCACCAGCAGCGCCGACACGAAGACGAGGAGCGCGATCTCGGGAATCGCGGGGGCCAGCGTGGCGAGCGAGAAGGTGGCGGTGTTCATGAGAGCTTCGTTGTCGCCACGTGCCGCAGCAGTTCCTGGATGGTCGGGTTCATCACGTCGGCGAAGGGCTTCGGATAGATCCCCATGGCGAGGACGCACGCGGCGAGCAGCACGAGGAATGCCGCCTCGCGGCCGTTCACGTCCTTCAGCCCCGCCACGCCCTCGTTGGCCACCTCGCCGTAGATCACCCGCTTCACCATCCACAGCGTGTAGGCGGCGCCGAAGATGAGCGTGGTGGCCGCGAGGAACGCATACCAGAAGTTGACCTTCACCGCGCCCAGCACCACGAGGAACTCGCCCACGAAGCCGCTCGTGGCCGGCAGTCCCGAGTTGGCCATGGCGAAGAGCACGAAGAAGGCGGCGAAGACCGGCATGGTGTTGGCCACGCCGCCGTAGTCGGCGATGTTGCGCGAGTGCATGCGGTCGTAGAGGACGCCCACGCACAGGAACATGGCCGCGGAGATGAAGCCATGCGAGACCATCTGCACGAGGCCGCCCAACATGCCGTCGGCGTTGAAGAGGAAGAAGCCCAGGGTCACGAACCCCATGTGCGAGATGGACGAGTAGGCGATCAACTTCTTCATGTCCGTCTGCACCAGCGCCACGAGCCCGATGTAGACCACGGCGATGAGGGAGAGCGTGATCATGAAGCCGGCCAGCGCGTGGGAGGCGTCCGGCGCGATGGGCAGGTTGAAGCGCAGGAACCCGTAGGCGCC
>CAZOIB010000295.1:0-12023 GCA_964579785.1 uncultured Lysobacter sp.
TGCATCAAGAAGTTCCGCTCGCACCCGGACTTCTGCCTGGCCGACCGTGCGCAGGTCACGATGACCGCCCCGTTCATGCGCGCCTACGCGCTGCTGCTGGTCAAGACCTGCCACCGCCGCAACGCCCCGGCCATGGGCGGCATGGCCGCGCAGATCCCGATCAAGAACGACGCGGCCGCCAACGAGGCGGCCATGGAAAAGGTGCGCGCCGACAAGCTGCGCGAGGTCACCGACGGATGCGACGGGACCTGGGTCGCGCACCCCGGCCTGGTGCCGATCGCCAAGGAGATCTTCGACAAGCACATGCCGCAGCCCAACCAGTACGGCAAGCAGCTTCCCGAGGTGAACGTGACGGCGAAGGACCTCCTCGACTTCAAGCCGGAAGCGCCGATCACGGAAGCGGGGCTGCGCAACAACATCCAGGTGGGCATCCAGTACATCGGCTCCTGGCTGGGCGGCAACGGCTGCGTGCCCATCTTCAACCTCATGGAGGACGCGGCCACGGCCGAGATCTCGCGCTCGCAGGTGTGGCAATGGATGCGCTCGCCCAAGGGCGTGCTCGCCGACGGCCGCAAGGTGACCCGCGAGCTCTTCCACGCGCTCCTCGTCGACGAGCTGGAGAAGACGCCGTCCATCGTCGGCGCCGACGCCTACGCCGCCGGCAAGTACGCCGAGGGGGCGAAGCTGTTCGAGGATATCTCCGCCTCCGACGACTATGTCGAGTTCCTGACGCTGCCGGCGTATCGCGCCCTGGCGTGATCGGCTCGGGCCGCCCGGCCCGGCTGCCCGGAAGCCCGCCCTCGTGGCGGGCTTTTGCTTTTTCCTTCGCGGGGAATATCCTGCAGGTTCGCGGTGGCCTGATTCACGGAAGTCGTGGTGGGGCCGGCCGATGATGGCGTCATCCCTCTGGGAAGGAGGCCTCGATGAAGCCGGGCGATGTGACCGAGTTCTTTTTCGTCGGCGCGGGCTCCATGCCGGGCCTGCTGGTCTGGCTGGGGGATCCGGGCCTCGCCGCGATCCTGCTCGTGGCCCTCATGCTCGCGGCCTGCCTGGGCGGCATGGCGGATCCCGAGGCACCCTTCCGGACCATGCCGGAACCGGAGGGCAATGCGCACGCCGGGAAGCGTTCCTAGTCCGGCAGGCGCCAGACATTGCCGCACTTGCGGCAGCGCACGCGCAGCCAGGGATAGGGCAGTGCCGCGGCCTGCGGATCGAGATACGGCCCTTCGGCCAGGTGCCCTGCGGCGATCACTTCGAAACGCCCGTACGTATGGCACGCGGCGCAGGTCGAGCGGTTGCCGTACGCTTCGGCGCGCTCCAGCACCGTGATGTAGCGCCGCCACGAATACCAGCCCAGGGCGACCGCGACGAAGACGACCCCGAGCAGGGTTGACGTCTTCCAGCTGAAGTCGCTGAAGCGCACTGCCTCCAGGCACGACGCGGCGACGATCCCGCACAGGAAGCATGTGGTGAGGGAGAGATGGCTGTCGATGAGCTGCCGCTCGTACCACTTGCGGAAACCCGCCTTGCCGATCCGCGACGCGATATCCATGGCCTGAAGAATACTCGCGCGTCGCGCGCAGGCACGCAGGGCCACGCGGAAGGAAGGCTACGGCCGGACCGTCGGTGGCGGCGGGGCGGGTTTCGGCCTGGCGGGCGGCAGCGGGCGTGGCAGCGGGGGCCGCGGCGCGTATCCCGGCCCGCCGATCACATAGACGGGCGCCTCGCGTGCCGCTTCTCGCTCCTGCGCCTCGCGTTCGCGTTGCGCCTCGCGTTGCCGCGCCTCCTCCCGCCGGCGGGCTTCCTCGCGTTCCCTGGCGGCGCGTTCCTCCAGCCGGCGCCCGGCCTCTTCACCCTGCTTCAGGATCTGCTCGCGCTGCGCGGGGTCGTAGTCGGGGTTCGCCGGGGTGGCGTCGATGCGCGACTGCGTGTCTGTGCGCGCGCAAGGCGCCTGCTGGTAGGTGACTTTTCCGTCGGGCGCCGTGCAGCGGAAGAACTCCTGCGCCCGCGCCGGCGTTCCCGGCAAAGTCGCCAACGCCAGCAACAGGATTGTCGCAACGTGACGCACGCCGCGATATTCCTACTTGAGGGGTGTGGGCTTCGGCCGGGCGCGGCCCGGCGGTCCCGCCCAGCCCCAGGGCGGCATCCATTCGGTGGACTCGACGATCGGAGCGGGGGGCCTTTCCCGTTCCCGGCGCGCCCGCTCCTCGCGCTCCAGGCGCTCGCGCTCGCGCAACTCGTCCACGAAGCCGCGCGCCAGGGGGTCGCCGCGCAGGGCGTCGGCCTCGAGCGCATAGCGCGCCCCGGTATCGGAGCTGGTGGCGAAACTGTTGGCCAGGCGTTTCTCCATCGTCGCCACGGCGCAAGGCACTTCCTGATAGGTGACCGCGCCCCTGGCGGTCGTGCACTTGTAGAGCGTCTGCGACCAGGCCGGCACTCCCGCCGCGAGCAGGGCCGCGGCGACGATGCCTCCGCGCATCCTCATGCGACCCCCGATTGTCGCGCCTGCCGGTCGGCGTGATAGCTCGAGCGCACCATCGGTCCGCAGGCGGCATTGGCGAATCCCATCCGCGCGGCTTCGGCTTCGAACAGGCGGAATTCGTCCGGATGCACGAAGCGCGTCACCGGCAGGTGGCTGCGGGAGGGCTGCAGGTACTGCCCGATGGTCAGCATGTCCACGCCGTGGGCGCGCAGGTCCCGCATCGTCGCGAGGATCTCCTCGTTCGTCTCGCCCAGCCCGACCATCAGGCCCGACTTGGTGGGCGTGGCCGGGTGCGCGGACTTGAAGTCCCCGAGCAACTTGAGCGAGTGCGCGTAGTCGGACCCGGGGCGCGCCTGCGCGTACAGGCGCGGCACCGTCTCGAGGTTGTGGTTCATCACGTCGGGTGGCGCCGCGGCGAGGATCGCGAGCGCCCGGTCGAGGCGCCCGCGGAAGTCCGGGGTGAGGATCTCGATGCGCGTGCCCGGCGACAGCTCGCGCACGGCGCGGATGCAGTCGACGAAGTGCTGCGCGCCGCCGTCGCGCAGGTCGTCGCGGTCCACACTCGTGATCACGACATAGGCGAGCTTTAGCGCGGCGATCGTCTCGCCGAGATGGCGCGGCTCCTCGGCATCGAGGGGTTGCGGGCGGCCGTGGGCGACGTCGCAGAACGGGCAGCGGCGCGTGCAGAGGTCGCCCATGATCATGAAGGTCGCCGTGCCATGCCCGAAGCACTCGCCGATGTTCGGGCAGGAGGCCTCCTCGCAGACGGTGGCGAGCTTCGCCTCGCGCAGGATCTTCTTGATCGCGTGGAAGCGCTCGCCGCCGCCGGCGCGCACCCGTATCCATTCGGGCTTGCGCAGCGTCTCGGCGGCGACGACCTTGATCGGGATGCGCGCGGTCTTGTCGCCGCGCTTGGCGGCAAGCTTGCTGTCCGGGGTGCGGGCGTCGGCCATGGCGGGCTCAGGGTGCAAACAGCCCGGCGACGAGGTGCGCCTGCCAGCGCTGCTGCACTGCGGCAATCGTATCACGCACCCCGTGGTCGGCCAGGCGCGTGGCCGCGAGGCCCGGATAGCCGCAGGGATTGATGCGGGCGAACGGGGCGAGGTCCGCGTCGACGTTGAGCGCGATGCCGTGGAAGCTGCAACCCCGGGACACGCGCAGCCCGACCGCGGCAACCTTGGCGTCGCCGACATAGACGCCGGGCATGCCCGCGCGCCGCTCGCCGGCGATGCCGTAGCCGCGCAGCAGGTCGAGCACCGACTGCTCGAGGCGGCGCACCAGCTCCTTCACCCCGTAGCCCGCGCGATGCAGGTCCAGCAGGACGTAGGCCACGAGCTGCCCCGGTCCGTGGAAGGTCACCTGCCCGCCGCGGTCGATGCGCACCACCGGGATCGGGCCGGCATCGAGCACGTGCTCCGGCTTTCCCGCCAGGCCGAGCGTGAACACGGGCGGGTGCTCGACGAACCAGAGCTCGTCCGCGGTCGTCGCGTCGCGGGCCTTCGTGAATTCCTGCATCGCCCGCCACACCGGCTCGTACCCGGCGCGCCCGAGCGATCGGATCACGGGCTTCACAGCGCCATCAGCACCAACGGGTGCGCGGAGAGCTCCCCGTAGAGCCGATCGAGCTGCTCCTGCGAGCGCGCGACGATGGTGACGGTGAGCGACAGGTAGGTGCCCGCCTTCGAGGGGCGCATCTCGACGGTGGCCGGATCGAAGTCCGGCGCGTGGCGCAGGACGATCGCGACGATGGTCTGCGCGAAAGCCTCCTCGCGGCGCCCCATCACCTTGATCGGGAAGGACGTCGGGAAGGTGAGGAGCGATTTCGCTTCGGATCCGTCGCTGGTCATCGGCTTCGCGGCGCGCCCCCGGTGCGTCTCGCGCGCCCGGGCTTCAGGGGGCGACGGCCCGCGCGGCGCCGAGCCGCGCCTTGTATTCCTGGAAGAGGGCGTGCATGCGCCGGAAGACGGGACCGGGCACGCCGGCGCCGACGGGCTTGCCGTCGAGGGCCGTCACGGCCAGCACCTCCTTGGTGGAGGAGGTGAGCCAGATCTCGTCGGCGGCGCGCACCTCGGACTCCCGGATCGGGCGGATGTCGAAGCGCAGCTTGCCCTCGCGCGCCAGGTCGGTGAGCAGCTCGTAGGTGATGCCGAGCAGGATGTGGTTGTCCTGCGGCGCGGCGGCCACCACGCCATCCTTCACGATGAACACGTTGGACGCCGCCGCCTCGGTGAGCAGCCCGTCGCGGAACAGGATGGTTTCCGTGGCCCCGGCGTCCGCGGACACCTGCCGCGCCAGCACGTTGCCCAGGAGCGAGGTGGACTTGATGTGGCACTTCTCCCAGCGGAAGTCCTTCGCGGTGACGCAGGCCACGCCCTTCTCGACCATCTCGCGCGACGGGGTGGGCAGCGGCCCCGCCATCATGAAGACGGTGGGCGTGAGGCCTTTGGGGATGACGTGGTCGCGCTTCGGGGGCACGCCGCGCGTGACCTGGATGTAGACGGACTGGTCGCCGGGATGGTGCGCGAGCAGGCGGTTCACCTCGGTGATCCACGCGTCGATGCTGTGCGGATTGGCGAGCTGGATCTCGTCCATGGAGCGCTGCAGGCGCGCGAAGTGCTCGCGCGCGCGCAGGAGCCTGCCGCCGTAGGCGGGGATCACCTCGTAGACGCCATCGCCGAAGATGAAGCCGCGGTCCAGTGGCGAGATCGTGATCTGGTCGAGGGGCTTCAGCGTGCCGTTGAAGTAGGCCATCGGGGAGGTCATGGCGGTCACCGGAAGAGGAGTCGGATGGTGTCCCATCCGCGCGAGAGGAACCCGGCAACCGGCACGTCCTCGAGGGCCACCACGGCCAGCTCGGCGACGGCCGCGTTGTCGCGGACGAGCTTCATTATCCCTGCTTTCTGGCCGCGCGAGTAGGGCGCCACGAAGGGCTCGCTGGTCTGCAGCTGCGCCTTCAGTCCCGCGAAGCGGTCGCGCGGCAGCGTGATCCAGACGTCGGCGGCGAAGCCCAGCTTCATGGTGGCGCTGGTGCCCTTGTAGATCGCGGGACTGGCGACGACCTGGTCCTTGCGGTAGAGCTTCTGCGTGTCGTAGGCGAGGAAGCCGAAGTTGAGCAGCTTCTGGTTCTCCGACAGGCGCAGCGCGTCCGACTGCGCGCCCATCACCACGGAGACCAGGCGCCGCTCGCCCCGCTTCGCCGATGCGATCAGGCAATAGCCCGCCGCCTCGGTGAAGCCGGTCTTCACGCCGTCCACGGTCGAATCGATCCACAGGAGGCGGTTGCGGTTGGCCTGCCGGATGCCGTTCCAGGTGAACTCCTTCTGCGAGTAGAGGGCGTACTCGGCCGGGAAGTCGCGGATGAGTGCGGCGGCCAGCAGCGCCATGTCGCGCGCCGTGGAGTAATGGTTCGGCGCCGGCAGCCCGGTCGCGTTGACGAAGCTGGTATTGCGCAGGCCCAGTCGCCCGGCCTCGCGATTCATGAGCTGGGCGAACGTCTCCTCGGTGCCGGCCACGGCCTCGGCGAGCGCGATGGAGGCGTCGTTGCCCGACTGCACGATCATGCCGCGCAGGAGGTCGGCGACGGGTGCGGGCTTGCGCGGCTCGATGAACATGCGCGAGCCATCGGCCTTCCAGGCCTTCTCCGAGACGGGAGGGATCTTCGCCGGGTCGAGCTTGCGGTCGCGTATCGCCGTGAAGACGAGGTAGGCGGTCATGAGCTTGGTGAGCGAGGCGGGCTCGAAGCGGTCGTCCTCGGCCTGCGCGGCCAGCGCCTGTCCCGACAGCGTGTCGAGCAGGAAGTGGGCGCGCGCGGCCACGGGCGGCGCGGTGATGGCCTGCGCCCAGGCGGCGAGCGGCAGGCAGACGGAAAGTACGATGGCGAGGAGGCGTTTCATCGGGGGCGTTCAGCGGTTGGCGGGCGTGATGACGGGGTTGAAGTCGAGCGAGGCGCGGATCCGGTCGGCGATGGCCATCGCCTCCTCGCGCGTCCGGTAGGGGCCGAGGCGCACGCGGTGCAGGCTTCCGGCCGCGGCGACCTGGATGGGTTCCCGCAGCCAGGGCAAGTCGCCCGCGATGCGCTCGCGGAAGGTGTTGGCGTTCTCGGCGCTCGCGAAGGCGCCGAGCTGGATGTAGAGCCCCGCAGGCTCGGGCGAGACGACCGCCGTGGCGACCTCGGCAGCCGGCGGCGGCGCAAGGGCCGCGCGCGTGCCCGCATCGCGCGCGAACACGCGCTCGACCTCGACCGGGCCGCTGCCGGGTCCCGCGATGCCCAGCTTCGCGGCGGCCGCATAGGAAAGGTCGATCACGCGTCCGTCGTGGAAGGGGCCGCGGTCGTTCACGCGCACGACGACGGAGTTCCCCGACTTCAGGCTCGTGACGCGCGCATAGCTCGGGATGGGCAGTGTCTTGTGCGCCGCCGTCATGGCGAACATGTCGTAGATCTCGCCGGACGAAGTCTTCTGGCCGTGGAACTTGCGCCCGTACCACGACGCGAGGCCGCGCTCCTGCATCGGTTCGTCGTTCACCACCGGGGCGTAGGTGCGCCCGAACACGGTGTAGGGGCGGTTGGCCCAGCGGTGGTAGGGCTCGTCGCGCGGCACGGCATCCGGGATCGAGGCGAGGTCGGCGGGCACCGACTCCGGGGGGCCGTCGTCGGAATAGTAGGCGGGCTTCTTCGCCGGCGGAGCCTTGGGCGCGGTGCCGCATGCCGCGAGCGCCATGGCGAGGAGCACCGGGACGGCGCGGCGCATCAGCTCGACACCAGCTGCTTGTGCGTGGAGATCGACATGAGGATGCCGAAGCCCACCAGCATCGACAGGAGCGCGGTGCCCCCGTAGCTCACCATCGGCAGCGGCACGCCCACCACCGGCAGGATCCCGCTCACCATGCCCATGTTGACGAAGGCGTAGGTGAAGAAGGTGAGGGTCACCGCGCCGGCCATGAGGCGGGCGAAGGTGGTCGAGGCGTTGGCGGCGATCATCAGCCCGCGCGCCACGATGAGGATGTAGAGGGTGATGAGCACGAGATTGCCGGCGAGCCCGAACTCCTCGCCGAACACGGCCAGGATGAAGTCGGTGGAGCGTTCCGGCACGAAGTCGAGCTGCGCCTGCGTGCCGTTCAGCCAGCCCTTGCCGAGCACGCCGCCGGAGCCGATGGCGATCGTCGCCTGGATGATGTGGTAGCCGGCCCCGAGCGGGTCCTCGCTCGGGTCGAGGAGCGTCAGCACGCGCCGGCGCTGGTAGTCGTGCAGCATGCCCCACAGGAAGGGCAGGCTCACGAGGCCCGAGATGGCGAGCGCGGTGATGATCTTCCACGACAGGCCGGCGAGGAAGATGACGAAGAAGCCGGAGGCGAACACGAGGAGGGCCGTGCCCAGGTCGGGCTGGCGCGCCACGAGCCCGACCGGCAGCGCGAGCAGCACCGCGGCCACGGCGTAGTCGCGCAGGCGCAGGCCCTCCTGGTGGCGGTGGAAGTACCAGGCGAGCATGAGCGGCACCGCGATCTTCATGATCTCGGAGGGCTGGATGGTGGTGAAGCCGAGGTTCAACCAGCGGCGGGCCCCGTTGCGGATCTCCCCGAACAGGGCCACGCCGATGAGGAGGGCGAGCCCCGCGGCGTACACGGGCACGGCCAGGCGCATCAGCGCCTGCGGCGGGATGTTGGCCACGATCCAGAGCGCGCCCAGCGCGAGGGCAAGGTTGCGCGACTGCCCGAGCACGCGGTCGAAGGAGGCGCCGCCGGAGGCCGAGTAGACGACGGTCAGGCCGAGGGCCAGCGTCAGCACGAGCGCCACCATGAGCGGCCCGTCGATGCGCCGCGAGACCAGGTCGAAGAGGCGGCTAATCACCTTCGGCCTCCTCGGCGCCGAGGGGCTGCTTGCGCTCGGGGCGCTTGCCGAGCAGGTGGTAGTCGAACACCTCGCGCGCGATCGGCGCGGCGGTGGAGCTGCCGTGGCCGCCGTTCTCCACCAGCAGGGCGAGCGCGATCTTCGGATCGTCCGCCGGGGCATAGGCGATGAAGAGCGCGTGGTCGCGATGGCGTTCCTGGACGCGCTTCTCGTCGTACTTCTCGCCCGCCTTCATGGCCACGACCTGCGCCGTGCCGGTCTTGCCGGCGATGAGGTAGGGCGCTCCCTGCCCGGCGCGCGCCGCGGTGCCGCCGGGACGGGTGACGTCGACCATCGCCGCGCGCACCAGTTCGAGGTGCTCGGGCCTGAAGGCGAGCGGCTCCCCGGTCCGGACGGGGAGCGCGCGGACTTCCTGCGTGCGCGCGTCCTGCACGGCTCGCACCAGGCGCGGTCGCACGGGCGTGCCGCCATTGGCGAGTGTCGCCACGGCGGTGGCCAGTTGCAGCGGCGTCGAGAGCCAGTAGCCCTGTCCGATGCCGACGCTGATCGTGTCGCCCGCGTACCACTTCTGCTTGAAGCGCTGCCACTTCCACTCGCTCGAGGGCTGCAGCCCGGCGAGTTCCCCGTCGATGTCGATGCCGGTGCGCTCGCCGAATCCGAAGGGCACCATGAAGCGGTGGATCGCATCCACGCCGAGGTCGTTGGCGAGCCCGTAGTAGTAGGTGTCGCAGGAAACCACCACCGAGCGGTGCAGGTTCACCATGCCGTGCCCGCCCTTCTTCCAGTCGCGGAACGGGCGCGCGACCCCGGGCAGCATCCAGTGGCCGGGGTCGGAGATCGTGTACTCCGGCGTGCGCTTGCCCGAGTGGAGCGCGGCCAGGGCCATGAACGGCTTGATCGTGGAGCCCGGCGGGTACTGCCCGCGCAGCGCGCGGTTGTTGAGCGGCTTGTCGGGCGAGTTGTTGAGCGCGTCCCAGTTGTGCGGGTCGATGCCGTCGACGAACAGGTTGGGATCGAAGCCGGGCCGCGAGACGAGGGCCAGGACGTCGCCCGTCTTCGGGTCGATGGCGACCAGCGCGCCGCGGTAGTCCTGGAAGGCCTCCTCGGCGACGCGCTGCAGCTTGATGTCGAGGGTGACGAGGAGGTTGTTGCCCGACTGCGGCTCGGAGCGCGAGAGCGCGCGGATGGCGCGGCCGCCGGCGTCGATTTCCACCTGCTCGCTGCCGGTCGAGCCGTGCAGCTCCTTCTCGTAGGCGCCTTCGATGCCGAGCTTGCCGATGTGGTCGGTGCCCTTGTAGTTGGTGGTCGCGCCCTGCGCCTCGATGCGGCGCACGTCGGCCTCGTTGATGCGGCCGATGTAGCCCACCGCGTGCGAGGCGATGTCGCCGTGCGGGTAGGAGCGGAAGAGCCGCGCCTTGATCTCGAAGCCCGGAAAGCGGTAGCGGTTCACCGCGAAGCGCGCGACCTCCTCCTCGGTGAGGCGGGTGCGGATCGGCAGGCTCTCGAAGTTCTTGCTCTCCTCCTGCAGGCGCCTGAAGCGCCGCCGGTCGCGCGGGCTCACCTCCATCACCTGGGCGAGCTCGTCGATGGCGCGCTCGACGTTGCCGACCTTGCCGGGCGTGATCTCGAGGGTGTAGGCGGAGTAGTTGGCGGCCAGCACCTCGCCGTTGCGGTCGAGGATGATGCCGCGGTTGGGCACCACCGGCACGACGGAGATGCGGTTGGCCTCGGCGAGCGTGTGGAAGTGCTCGCGCTGGATGACCTGCAGCCACACGAAGCGCCCGGTGAGCACGGCGAACGCGCCGAGGGCGAGCGCGCCGGCCACCATGAGGCGCGAGCGGAACACGGTCAGCTCCGCGCGCTGGTCGCGCAGGGCCTGGCCCAGCATCATGTCGGCGACTCCCCGCGCAGGCTGCGCAAGCCGGGCAGGTAGAGGATCCACGTGAGCGGTCCCCACGCCGCCGCCGCCAGGAGCGGCGAGAGGGCCGCGGGGAGTCCCGGCAATGGCGCGCCCAGCAGGAGGTTCAGGACGACGACGAGGAAGGCCGCGACCACCGCGAGCCCCAGCACGTGCAGCATCTGCTCGATCATCGGGAAGGCGAGCACGCGAACGCGCAGCACCTGCGCGCCATAGATCGCGACCACGTAGGCGAGCGCGTGCTGCCCGAGGAGCATGGAGTCGCCCACGTCCATGGCAAGGCCCATCGCGAAGGCCACTCCCTGGCCCACCGAGCCGGGCTGGTGGATGGCCCAGAACACCAGGACGACCAGCACGAGGTCCGGGCGCGCCAGCAGCGCCCAGCCGGACCACGGCAGCGAGTTGAACAGGTAGGCCGCGACGAGGGAGGCGACGATCAGCCCCGTGCCCGCGGGGAGCTTCATCACATCGCGTGCGACGGGGGTCAGGTCAGCCGGTCTCATGGCTGGCGGCGGCCCTTGCCGGCCGGGCGCTCCTTGGCGGGGCGCCTGTCCTCGGCGCGCGGCGGCGGCGGCAGTTCCGGCCGCGGTGCGGTGAGGATGCGCACGAAGCGGTGGTTGTCGACGCCGGCCGCCGGCTTCGCGGTGATCTTGGCGAACACGTAGGCGGCGTTCTTCTCCACGCCGGTGATGCGGGCCACCACCAGGCCCGCCGGGTAGGTGCCGTCGATGCCCGAGGACACGAACAGGTCCCCGTTCTGGATGTCGGCCGACACCGGCATGAACGGCACGTCGATCGAGCCATCCTTGCCGGACCCCACCGCGATCGCGCGCAGGCCGTTCCTCGTGAGCATCACCGGCACGGACTGGTCCTTCTCGGTGAGGAGAGTCACCTCGCTGGTGAAGGTGCCCACGGCCGTGAGCTGCCCGACGACGCCGTCGCCGTCGATCACCGGCATGCCGGACTTGGCGCCCTGCGCGAGCCCCTTGTCGAGCACGAGCTTGCGCGAGAAGGGATTGCGGCCGTAGGAGAGGACCTCGGCGAGCATGCCGTCGTTGCCGAAGCGGCTGCGCGGCGGCGTCATGGCGAGCAGGTGGTCCTGCTCCGCCTGCAGGAGCCGCGACTGCTGCGCGGCGGCCGCGTACTCGAGGAGCCTCGCCTTCAGCGCCTCGTTCTCGCGCAGCAGCCGCTCCTGAGAGGAGAAGTAATCCGACAGGCGGGCGAAGGCGACGGCGGGGGCGGCGGCCACCTGCTGGATCGGCAGGACGAGCACCGAGAGCGAAAGCCGCACCGCGTCGAGCGCGCCGAAGCGATGGTCGGCGATCATGGTGGCCATCGCCAGGAGCGCGAAGAAGGTGAGGCGCGCGAGCGGGCTGGGCCCGCGATGGAAGAACGGAGGCGGCTCGTGGATCACGCCGGCTCCGGCGTCAGTCGTTCGTGAACACCGTTCCGAGCTTGTCCATCTCCTCGAGCGCGCGGCCGGAGCCGCGCACGACGCAGGTGAGCGGGTCGTCGGCGACGATCACCGGCAGGCCCGTCTCTTCCATGAGGAGGCGGTCGAGCTCGCGCAGCAACGCACCGCCGCCGGTGAGGACCATGCCCTTCTCGGCGATGTCGGCGCCCAGCTCGGGCGGCGTCTGCTCGAGGGCGCTCTTCACGGCGGAGACGATGGAGTTGAGCGGATCGGTGAGCGCTTCGAGGATCTCGTTCGAGGAAATCGTGAACGAGCGCGGGATGCCTTCGGCCAGGTTGCGGCCCTTCACTTCCATCTCGCGCAC
>CAZOIB010000296.1:0-7226 GCA_964579785.1 uncultured Lysobacter sp.
CCCACGGCGGGTGTTCCGGCATGTAATACGTCGTCGACGCGAACTCGCCGGACTGCGCGATGTACATGTAGGCGGTTCCATCGCGGCCCGCGGGCAGGATCGCGCCGCGGTCCTTCCCGGAGACGGCGAGCACCTTCGAGCGCGGATCCGTCCGGCGCAACACGTCGCCCAGGGACTCGACCAGGAGGTTGCGCGGACTGGTGCCCTCGGCGCGTGTCCTGGCCTGGCCGAGGTAGCCGTGTGCCGGGTCGCCCGCGCAATAGACCGGCGCGCCCGTCGCCGGGTCGCGCCATTCGTTGCCGATGATGCCGGTGGCATGCGGATAGGCGCCGGTCAGCACGGTGGCATGGCCGGGCCCCGTGAGCGTGTTGGCATGTCCGAAATGGGCGTCGGCGAACCAGGCGCCGCGCTCGAGGAAGCGGTTGAAGCCATCCGGCCCGAGCTGGTCGCGGTAGGCCGTCAACTGGCGCTGCGGCAGGCCGTCGATCATCACGACGACGACCAGGCGCGGCGCGCCCACCGTGACGGGAGGCGTCGTGGCGCAACCCGCGACGAGTGCGAAGGCGGCGCAAGCGAGCGGCGCGAAACGGGCGCGGAATGCCGATGCCATGGAATCGAGTCTATTAGAATTCATGCCGCCATGCCCTTCGCCTACTTCGATCGCCTGACGCCATCCCGGCAGCGCATCTACCGGAAGAGCGACGCCATCGCGCGTGTCGAATTGCGCGATGCCGTCGCCCTCGTCCCGCTCGCCCGGGCCATCGAGCCGGCGCTCGCCACCGGCGAGCCCGGCCACGCGCAGGTGGCGTGCCAGGCGCTCGTCGACGCCCTCAACGCGCAGCTCGCCACGCCGCCGGTGCGCGCGCGCATCCTCGCCCGCCGCCCGAGCGATGCCGGCGGCGAGCTGCACGGCCTTTACGAGCCGGACAACGACGGCAAGGTGGCGCGGGTGAGCGTCTGGATGCGCACCGCCGCGCGCGACGACGTGGTGAAATTCCGCACCTTCCTGCGCACGCTGGTGCACGAGATGTGCCACCACTTCGACTACGAGCTCTACAAGCTGCCGGAGACCTTCCACACCGGGGGGTTCTACGCGCGCGAGTCGGCGCTGGTGCGCGAACTCCTGGGCGAACCCCCAAGACAAGCGGGGACAGTCCCTGAAGGGACAGTCCCCTAGCGATAGCGGGCGCGGCGCCGGGCCTGCCCGGGATCGACCTCGCGCCGCATCTTGTCGCGGAACTCGTCTTCCTTCGCGGTCTGGTCGCGGGCCACCTGCTCCTGGATCTCCGCCTCGCGCTCCTTCAGCTCCCGCTCGAACTTCTCGGCAGAGAACGGCTCGGCCGGCTTCGCTTCCGCCTCCGGCGCGGGCTTGCGCAGGTGCGGCGGGGGTTCGCCGTACTCCGCCTCGTAGGTCGCGGCTTCGAGCCGCTTCTCGTGCGCGGCCCGGCGGGTACTGTTGTAGACCGCCGAGATGGCGAAGAGGCCCACGAAGAGCATCGCGTAGACCAGCTTGCGATAGCGCTCCCAGTTCTCCGCCAGCAGCGTGCGCGACTTCGTGAGCTCGACCGCCAGGTCCGCAGGCGCAAGTTCGGAGGCCAGCAACGCCGATCTTGCGGCGTCGTCCGGACCGGGGCGAGCTGCGGCGAGCGAGGCGTCGTAGCCGGCGCGCAGCTTGTCGTCGCCGAGGATCGACCAGGCCTCGCGGATGGCGTAGACCTGCGCCTGCGCCGCCTCGCCCCCCTCGCGCTCGAGCTGCGCGATGCGGCGGCGGCACGCGGAGGCGACCATTTCCCGGGGTGCGACCGGCGGGACGCCGACCAGGTCGTAGAGGCTCTTCTTCACGGGCGGGCGTTCAGAGTGGAGCGACCTTGAGCACTTCCTCGAGTGTCGTCACGCCCTGCGCCACCTTCATGGCGCCCGCCACGCGCAGCGGCCGCATGCCGGCCCGGTAGGCGGCCTCGGTGAGCTTGACGAGGTCGGGCTCCGCCACCAGCAGCCGCTTCAGGTCGACGTTCAGCGTGAGTATCTCGTAGATCCCCACGCGGCCGAGGTAACCGGTGTTGCGGCACTCGAGGCAGCCGACCGGCCGGCACACCTCGGGCGGCGGCGCGGACTTGAACGGGGCGCAGATCGCATTCCACAGGACCAGGTCGTCCTCGCGCTTGAAGGCGATCTTCTCCTTGCAGTGCGGGCACAGCGTGCGCACCAGGCGTTGCCCCATCACGCCGAGGAGCGTGGCATTGAGGAGGTAGGCGGGCACGCCGAGATCCATCAGGCGCGTGACGGCGGCCGGCGCATCGGTGGTATGCAGCGTGGAAAGGACCAGGTGGCCCGTGAGGGCGGCCTGCACCGCCATGTCGGCGGTCTCGAGGTCGCGGATCTCGCCCACCATGATGATGTCCGGGTCCTGGCGCAGCAGCGCGCGCACGCCGGTGGCGAAATTCAGCTCGATGTCGTGGTTGACCTGCATCTGGTTCAGCCGCGCGTCCACCATCTCGATCGGGTCCTCGATGGTGCAGACGTTCACCTCCGGGGTCGCGAGCTGCTTGAGCGTCGTGTAGAGCGTGGTGGTCTTGCCCGATCCCGTGGGGCCGGTCACCAGCACGATGCCGCCGGGCTGCCGGGTGAGCTTGTGCCAGACCTCCTTCTCCTCCTTGCTGAAGCCCAGGTCGGAGAAGTCGCGCATGAGCACTTCGGGATCGAAAATGCGCATCACCACCTTCTCGCCGTGCGCGGTGGGCAGCGTCGAGATGCGCAGCTCGACCTCCTCCCGGTCCGGCATGCGCGTCTTGATGCGCCCGTCCTGCGGGCGCCGCTTCTCGACCACGTCCATGCGGGCGAGGATCTTGATGCGCGAGGTCATCGCGACCAGCACCGGGTAGGGGATCTGGTAGACCTCGTGCAGCACCCCGTCGATGCGGAAGCGGATCACGCCCGCCTCGCGGCGCGGCTCGAGGTGGATGTCGCTCGCGCGCTGGTCGAAGGCGTACTGCCAGAGCCAATCGACGAGATGGACGATGTGGTGGTCGTTGGCGTCGAGCTGGCGGCCGGCCTTGCCCAGCTCTACCAGCTGCTCGAAGTTCGAGAGCCCGGAAGTCTGCACGCCCGTCTTCTCGGCGCGCTTGACGCTCTGCGCCAGGTTGTAGAACTCGCCCTGGTAGCGCTCGATGTCGACCGGGTTGGCGATGACGCGCTTGATCGTGACGCGCAGCATCTGCGCGAGCTCCGTTTCCCATCCGCGCATGAACGGCTCGCAGGTGGCGATCGTGACCTCCTTGCCGTTCACCTCCACGGGAAGGATGCCGCGCCGCTGCGCGTACTCCGAGGACATCACCTCGGTGACCGCGCGCAGGTCGATCTTCAGCGGGTCGATGTGGAAAAAGGGAATGCTCAGGCGCGCGCCCAGCCAGGCGGCGAGAGCCTCCGTGTTGAGCGGTCCGTGCGGCGGGACGGTGGAGCGCAGCCGCGACTCGGCGATCACCACGAAGGGGTGCTTCGCGCCGCGCGCCCGGGAATTCTCCTGCAGGACCTTGGCGGCCTCGTCCCGCGAGGCCCGCCCGTCGCCCACCAGCCACTCCAGCACTTCCTTGAGCGTGAGCTTGCGGTCGACGCCCGGAGCGGGCGCCTGCGTCGATGGGGGGGTAGCCGTCGCCATGGAGGGAAACTATAGCAGTTGGGGACTCGCCGCCGCGACGCGCGCGGCTGCCCGCTCAGCCCGGCGCCGGCGGCTTGCCGGGGTCGTCCCAGCTGCGCGGATCCTCGAGCGACTCGAGGTGCGTGAGCACCTCCACGTGCGGCACGGCCGCCTCGATGTCCTGCTCGAGGCCGTGGGCGAGGTCGTGGGCGTCGTGCACGCTCATGGCGCCGGGCACGAGGATGTGCACGTCGACGAAGCTCTTCTTGCCGGAGACGCGCGTGCGCAGGCGGTGGTAGTCGCCTCCCTTCTCCTTCACCCGCTCGAGCACGGCGACGATCCGCCGGCGCTCGTCGGCGGGAATGGCGCGGTCCATGAGCCCATCGAAGGAGCGCCGGATGAGCGAGCCTCCCGTCCACAGGATCTGCACCGCCACGGCGATGGCGATGAGCGGGTCCAGCATGAGCCAGCCGGTGAAGTGCACGACCGCCACGCCGCCGATCACGCCAATCGTGGTCCACACGTCGGTGAGGAGGTGGTGCGCGTCCGCCTCCAGCGTGATCGAGCGGTGCTCGCGCGCCCCCTTCAGCAGGAACCAGCCGCACAGCAGGTTCGCGCCTGCGGCAAGCACCGACAGGACGAGTCCCAGCCCGACCTGCTCGAGGGGCTGCGGCGCGAGCAGGCGCGGGATCGCGCTCCAGATGATCGCGGCGGCGGCCACGAAGATGAGCGCCCCTTCGATGCCGCTCGAGAAGTACTCCGCCTTCTCGTGGCCGAAGTTGTGGTCCTCGTCCTCCCCGGAATGCGCGTAGGACAGCGTGGCGAGCGCCACGAGGGCCGCGGCCAGGTTGACACCCGACTCGAGCGCGTCCGAGAGCAGCCCCACGGACCCGGTGAGGAAATAGGCGCCGGCCTTCAGCGCCATCGTGACGAGCGAGGTGGCGACCGAGAAGAGGATGTAGAAGGTCGGCGAGCGCGCGCTCATCGGGGCTTGCGGCCGCGCGCCGGCCGGACCTGGTCGCGGCCGATGAGGCGCGCCCCGTGCTCGATCAGGAAACGCTCGAAGGCCTGCGCGATCAGCGGCAGCCGCCGGTCGCGCCGATGCACCACGTACCACTGTCGCACCACGGGGAATCCTTCCACGTCCAGTATCGCGAGGCTACCGAGGGCGAGCTCCTGGCGCAATGCATGCGCCGACAGGAACCCGACCCCGAGTCCCGCCGCGACGGCCTGCTTGATCGTCTCGTTGCTGGCGATCTCCATCTCGATCCGCGGCAACAGGCCCGCCTCCGTGAAGGCCTGTTCCATGGCGAGTCGCGTCGAGGATCCGGTCTCGCGGGTCAGGACGGGCTCCTCGGCGACCCGCGCAAGGGGAATGCGGCGCTTCCCGGCGAGCGGATGCCCGGGGGAGGCGGCGATCACGTGCGGGTGCGGCGCGAAGGCCGTGGCCACGTATTCGGACTGCGCAGGCGGCTGGCTGATCACCGCCAGGTCGGTGTCGTAGGCGGCCAGGCATGCGAGCAGCCCGTCCCTGTTCTGCACGGTCAGGCGCACGCGTATGCCTGGGTGCAACCGGCGGAAGGCGGCCACGATCCAGGGGAAGAAATGGTCGCCCGCATTGATCACCGCCACGTCGAGCAGGCCCCGTTCGAGGCTGTCGAGTTCGGCGATGGCCTCCTCCGCCCCGCGGATGTGGCCGAGGATCTCGCGGGCATGCTGCAGCACCTCCGCCCCGGCCTGCGTGAGGCGGATGCGGCGGCCCGCGCGCTCGAATAGCGCGGCGTGCGCATGGCCCTCCAGCTGCTTCACCTGGATCGAGACGGCCGGCGCGGAAAGGTGCAGTTCCTCCGCCGCGCGCGTGAGCGACAGGTGGCGGGCGGCGCACTCGAAGACGCGCAGCTGGCGCAGCGTGGCGTTCTTCATCGATTAAATGATCACTTAATGATAAGCAAAGATCATTTTACTTTCATTTAATAGTCTGCGCGCCTAGCCTTGGGGCTCGCACAGGGAGGAAGCCATGGGACAGTCCGAACCGATCCGCAGCGCCGCCGCCAGCCGCGAGGCCCTCAACGCCGCCTTTTGGGACCTCGGCCTGCGCTTCCAGTGGGACGCCGCGACCTGGCACATGCTGGTGGAGATTGACGACCTGCAGGCGCAGATCCGCTATTACCTCGAGCATTGGCAGCCGCACCTGCTCGCCGTGTACGACCCGGCGTTCCTCACCAGCCTCGTGGAGCAGCGCCTGGCCTCGCCCGCCAGCGGGCGGATGGGCATGGAGGCGCTCACCCGCGCCTGAAGAGCCTCAGCCGCCCAGCTCCGGCCGGTTGCGGAACTGCACCAGGGCCTCGGGGTTGGCCAGCGCCTCGAGGTTCTTCACCGCCTGCCCGTGCACCGCGGCGCGCACCGCGAGCTCGACGATCTTGTTCGACTTGGTGCGCGGGATGTCGTCCACCTGCACGATCACCGCCGGCACGTGACGCGGCGTGGTGTTGTTGCGGATGGTGTCCTTGATCCTATTCGCGAGCGCCGAATCCAGTACCAGCCCGTCGCGCAGGCGCACGAAGAGCACGACGCGCACGTCCGCCTGCCAGTCCTGGCCGATGACGATCGACTCCACCACCTCGTCCAGGCGCTCGACCTGGCGATAGATCTCGGCGGTGCCGATGCGCACGCCGCCGGGATTGAGCACGGCGTCCGAGCGGCCGTAGATGACCATGCCGCCATGCGGCGTCACTTCGCTCCAGTCGCCGTGGCGCCAGACGTTGGCGAATTTCTCGAAGTAGGCGGCGCGATACTTCCGGCCGTCCGCATCGTCCCAGAAGCCGAGAGGCATCGTCGGAAAGGGCGCGGTGCAGACGAGCTCCCCCTTCTCGCCGGCCAGCGGCTTGCCCGCGTCGCTCCACACCTCGACCTTCATGCCGAGCATGGGGCACTGCAACTCCCCGCGCCACACCGGCAGGATCGGCGCGCCGCCCGCGAAGCAGGCGACGAGATCCGTGCCGCCGCTGATCGACGACAGGCACAGGTCCTTCTTCACGCTGGCGTAGACGTAGTCGAAGCCCTCGGGCGCGAGCGGCGAGCCGGTCGAGAGCATGGTGCGCAGCGCCGTGAGGTCGTGGGTGCGGGCGGGCTCGAGCCCCGCCTTGGCGAGCGCGTCGATGTACTTGGCGGATGTGCCGAAGTGCGTCATCGCCTCGGCCGCCGCGTAGTCGAAGAGGATGTTGCCGCGGCCGGCGAACGGCGAGCCGTCGTAGAGGAGCAGCGTCGCGCCCGCGGCGAGGCCCGAGACCAGCCAGTTCCACATCATCCAGCCGCAGGTCGTGAAGTAGAACAGGCGGTCGCCCGCCCTCACGTCGCAGTGCAGGACGTGCTCCTTCAGGTGCATGAGGAGGACGCCGCCGGCCCCGTGCACGATGCACTTGGGGACCCCCGTCGTGCCGCTGGAATAGAGGATGTAGAGCGGGTGCGAGAACGGCAGCTCCGCGTACTCGATCGGCGCCGGCGCGTGGGGTGCGATGAAGTCTTCCCAGGCGAGCGCCCCGCGGACAGGTGCGGGATCGCCCGGACCGGCGGCGGCCCCGAGGTAGGGCAC
>CAZOIB010000297.1:0-22360 GCA_964579785.1 uncultured Lysobacter sp.
TCGCGAGTTCGAGCCTCGTTTCCCGCTCCAGAGTCTGCAAACCGGGGAAAGGCATCTTTCCCCGGTTTTTGTTTCCCGGCGGGGTGGCAGAGTGGTTATGCAGCGGCCTGCAAAGCCGTGTACGCCGGTTCGATTCCGACCCCCGCCTCCAAATTCCCCGGTGAAGGCTCTCTCCCGGTAACCTGTCGCTTCGCCACGACAAGGAACCTACGATGAAGACAACCGCCTCCAGGCTCGCGCTCGCCGCATTGCTCGTCGCCGTCGCCGGTTTCTCGCACGCCCAGAAAGGCGGAGGCAAGGGGGCGCTCGAGGATTGCAGGGAGGACAACCGGAACGCCCTCAAGCCAGTCGAGGCGCAGTACGCGAGCGCAAAAGCCAAGCTTCCGAAGGCCGACCAGGACCGCTACAAGTCGATGCTCGCCGCGATCAAGACAGGCGGATCATCGCTGTCGGATTGCCGGGCCAAGACCCCGAAGATCGCGGAACTCAAGCAGACGCTCGCGAACATGATCGCGGTGGCATCTGCCCCGCCGCCGGCGAAGATCGGCGACAAGGCGAGGGGCGGGATCGTCTTTCACGTCACCGACGGCGGGAAGCATGGGCTCGTCGCGGAGGCGTCGGACGTCCCCGTCATGGGGGGCGTGATGATCTTCGCCGCGGCGGTGCAGGCGTGCAGCCAGTCCACGGCCGGGGGCCAGAGCGACTGGTACCTGCCGAACTCCCAGGAGTTGTACAAGCTCTACGAGCAGAAGAACGTGGTCGGCGGGTTCAAGACCTCGGGTCGCGATCACTACTGGAATTCGTCGCGGATGACCGGGCAGGACCACAAGCTCTATTGGCAGCAATTCGGCAACGGCCAGACCGGGTGGGCGGACACGGAGGACAACGGTCCGAGCCGCCCGCTTTTCAATGCCCGCTGCATCAGGAAGTTCTGACGCGGAGCCGGCCGTCAGTCGCGCTTGACGTCGCCCTTGGGCACGACCTTGTACTCGCGGGAGAGCGAGTTGCCCTTGTCGTCGTAGACGTTGCAGATGTCCGGGTGTCCGTCGTTGCGGATGCGCACCCAGCCGTGGGCCGTGACCTGGGCGCCGCAGTAGTAGCGCACGCCGGGCGTGTGCGGGCCCGTGAAGGTGATCCAGGTCTTTCCCTTGCAGCCGCTCTTGTCGCCGGGGCAGCAGCCTTTCTCGCCGGGACCGATCTTCGACTGGTAGCAGCGGGCGCAGTCCTCGCCCCACACCTGGATTTCCTTGCGGCCGTCGTTGTACACGCAGTAGGCCGCCGCCTCGCCCGCGCCGAGCGCGAGCATGACCAACAGGGCCAGCCGGCCCCGTCTCACCAGTGTTGCGTTCACAGTCAGTCCTTTCTTCACGTCGACGAATTCCCCGATGAGTTCATCACCAACTCCGGAGATGCGTACTGACATGAATCAACGACGACGTCGGCGTAAGCCCAAGGGGCAATGCCTCCCGCGCTAGCGGGCCTTCGCGGTCTTGCGCCACTCCCACGGCGCGACCGGCGACTTCTCGGCCCAAAGCCCGGTCTTCTTGGACTTCGCCTCGAGCTCGGCCACCGAGTACTGCGCCTGCAACTGCGGCGACTGCAGGCTCTCGGAGAACTTGAAGTGCCACGCGTGACCCTGCAGGACCTGCATCAGCCCCAGGTCGAGCGTGTATCCGCACGCGGTGCAGTCGGAAGGGTAGGTCCAGACGGTGCAGAGCTTCGTGTCGCGGCGGCCGCGCTTCACGCAATCGGCGCGGACCGTCTTTCCGGACGCGAGCCGGTTCAGGTTGGCCGTGGACTTCGCGCCGAAATTCTGCCCGCTTTCAGGCGCATCGATGCCGTGCAGGTCGATCCGGTGCGTGGCCTTGGCCTCGTCCACGATCGTGATGGTGTCGCCGTCGACGATGCTGGTGATGCGGCCGCGGATGGAGTCGTCGGCGGCGGCATGGGCAAGACAGGCGAGGGCGGACAGCCCCGTCAATGCCGCTCTGAAAAACTTGCCCGCCGTCATGAACCCCCCTTTGCTGCGAATGATATCCGGGGGGAGGCGGCGGCGGCTAGCCGCCGAGACAGCCTGCAGCGACGACCGCGGAAACGCGCGCCTGGAATTCCGCGCTCGGGACGAACTGCGCGCGTACCCCGTCGCGCCCCAGTGCGGTCACCTGTCCCACCCAGAAGTTGAAGCCGGCGGAGTCCCCGCCCGGGCCGCGTCTCAGGTAGGAGTTGTACACGTCGCCCACGAACTCGCGGTTGGCGCGCGCGCGCGCAACGTACTCGCCGCTGTTGAAGAACTGCCCGGCGATGCTGTTCACCTCGGTCGTTACCGCCGCCGCTCCCTGGCACTGCGCGGCGCGTATCCGGCCCAGCCAGTAGCGGAAGCCGTCCGAGTCCGGCAGCCGCCCGAACGTCCCCCGGAACAGGTCGATGGCCATGGTGACCTCGGATCGCACGCCGGCCGCTCCGAAGAGCGTCGTCATCTGGGACGAGAACTCCGCCGAGAAGAGGAAGCTGTTCAGCAGCGCGCTCCTCGACCCGACGGCCGTCAACTCGCCGCGCCAGAAGGCGAGGCCGGCGGCATCCGGCTCGCGCTTGAAGAAGGTCCGGTAGAGATCCGTCACGTACTGCGTGTCCGACGCGTTCCGCGCCACGTACTCGGAACTGGCGAAGAAGGAGATGGACATGGCGAAGAAGACCTCGCGGACATCCGCGCCCAGTTCCACGAGCCGCGCGGCCTCGTTGGCCCAGAAGTCGAGGCCGCCCGAATCGGGGGTTCGCCCGAGGATGGTCTGGTAGAAACCGGAGACGACGTTCCGCACATTCGCATCGAACGCCGGGTCGTTGGTGGCCACGAAGGTCACGTCGTCGATGTAGAAGTTGGTCACCAGGGAGGCGTCGGTCGTAGCGGAGAACTGCAGCCGAATCGTCCTCCCCCGGAAGGAGAAGAGGTCGAAGGAGGGGCTCTGCACCCACCCGGAGGTCGCGTTGGCATTGGAGAGCTGCGCCAGGGTCGCCAGCACGCTGCCCGTGGAGGGGTCGCGGACGGTCAGGCTCAGGTTGTCGAAGGCCGTCGCCAGGGACTCCTGCGTCTCGATGCGATACCAGAAGCGCGCGACGGCGCTCTGTGCCGTCGCGGGAATCGTCACCACCTGGTGGAGGCTGTCGAGGGCGTTGTTGTATCCCCCCAGCCAGGCATAGCCGCTGCCGGCATGGGCACCGGTTGAACCGCTGGTGATGATCGCCCCCGCGCCGGACGACTGCGTCCAGCCGCCGGTCCCGCTTTCGAAGTCGCCGTTGACCAGGGCATTCGCGGTGCTCGTGGCGCCGGCGGCCTGCGTCACGGTGAACGTCTCTCCCCCGGCCAGGATGGTGCCGCTCCTGGCGCTCGTGGTCGGGTTGGCCGCCACGGTGTAGGTGACGGTGCCGCTGCCCGTGCCGGTGCTCGCCGTCGTGATCCAGGTTGCGCCGCCGGTCGCCGACCACGGGCAGGTGGACACCGAAGCGGTCACCGTGAATGTTCCGGTCGTGGCAGCGGCGCCGACCGACTGCGACGCCGGGCTGAGCGAGTAGGTGCAGCTCGCCGGCAGCGAGAACGTGGCGGTGACGCCGGCGGCGGCCGACATGACCACCGTGCAGGTCGTGGCCGTTCCGGAGCAGCTGCCGGCGGACCAGCCGGCGAAGGTGGAGCCGGATCCGGCGGCCGCGGTCAACGTCACCGACGTGCCGGAGGCGAAATTCGCCGCGCAGGTCGAGCCGCAGCTGATTCCCGCCGGCGAGGAGGTCACCGTGCCCGTCCCGGTGCCGCTCTTCTTCACGGTCAGCGTGTAGCTGGCCGCCCCGGTGTTGAGCGCCCAGCCCATGTCCTTGAACATGCCCATCGTCACAGGGCCGGGGTCCTGGGTGGACTCGCCCGCGGCCAGCGAGAAGGTCATCAGCGCGTTGGGCGTGTTGTTGAAACTCTCCGCGAGGTGCGAGTAGCTGGAGCCGGACCGGAAGGCGGTCGGGGCATAAAGGGGGACGCGGCTTCCGCCGTTGCCGGCATTGGCCTGGGTGCCGTCGAAGAAGACGGCATTGCTCTGCAACTGCGTGGCCAGCGTCGTCGACGGGTTGGGAAAGAGGGTCGTGTTGATGAGCGGCTGGCCGGCGTTGTTCTCGGTGAAGCGGTCGTAGATCAGCGGCGAGGTGGTGCCGCCTCCCCAGCTCCCCAGGCTGCCGGATACCTGCATGCTTCCCGAGAAGCCGAGGCCATGGCCCATCTCGTGCAGCAGCACGCTCACGAAGTCCATCTGGCTCGCGGGCGTGTTGCCGTCCGTCCCGAAGTACCAGTTGAAGGTGCTGCTGAAGGCCGCATAGATGTCGCCTTTGGCGGCATCGAGGTCGCTTCCGTGCAGCGAATTGGCGAGCGCGACGGGGTACCAGGTGCCGGCCACCGGCGCTCCCGTGAAGTCCTTGTAGTAGTTGCTCGCGCCCGCGTGGCCCAGCACTCCCGAGCCCAGGTTGCTCGCCCAGCACGCGTCGACGGTGATCGGAACGGAGGATTGCAGGAGCGCCCCCCAGAGATTGGCCGAGTAGCTGAACGCGGCCTTGGCGTTCTCCGGCCACGTCGCGCAGGTGTCGGTACCCTGGCCGGGACCCGCGGGCAGGTAGTTGACGGTGACCGACGCCGTCTTGGCGAGCAGCCCCTTGGCCGCGAGTTCCAGCTGCGGCGGCGGGGGCACGCGCAGGTCGGAGAACCCCGGATCGAAGAGCAGTTCGACCAGTTGCGCGGGCCGCAGGGCCTGGCCGGCCTGGAACAGGGAGACTCCGCGCGAGATGCCCGCTGGTGCCGGTTCCGCGGACCACGCCGGCCCGGGCAGCAGGCAGGACAGCGCGAAGAGCGCCGCGAGGCCGATCAGGCCGAACCTGCCGACAACCATCCTGTGCAGCCGGACTGGGGGTGGAGAGCTAGTTCGACTTCGACTTGTTGCTCGCCGAAGCGATCTGGGTACCGGCGAGCGGCGGTTCGCGCTTGCCGGTCACCACGACCTTGTCGAGCTTCACGACCTGCTGCGGCTGCTCGCGCGGGGCGGTGACGGTGATCTTCTCGAGCTTCACGATCTGCTGGCCGCCGGCGACGGAATCGAGCTGCTGCTCGGAGATCTCGCCTTCGGGCTGGACGGCGGGCTGCTGTTCCTTTTTCGTCATGACGACTCCTCTCGCGTGGGCACTGCGGGGGCCGGCTGGGGCCACGGGTGAAACAAGTTATCACAGACAGTACGGTTCGCAGGTTACCGGTTCGGGGCGGGGATGGCCGCGTCGGATTCGGCACCTGGAATGCGGAATATTCATGGCCGGCCGGCGGGGTTCGTGCAGCCCCCCGGAATCGTGGGAGAATCGCGGCTGCTTCGCGCCCATACCCCCCCTTCCACATCGTTTCACGAGGGTCGAATGAAAGCCTATCTCGCCATTGCGGTTGTCGCCGGTTCCCTGGTTCTCGGCGGCTGTGCCACCACCACCCCACAGGCTTCCACTGCAGCCGCGGCCGGGACGAGCGCCGAGGCGCTGCCCAAGGAAGACCCGCAGTACTACACCGGTTCGCGCATTCCCAACAAGCCGGCGCGGGACCGCATGGTCAAGCAGATCGAAGGCGGAAGCTACACCCGCGAGCAGATGAACTCCACGATGAGCCAGCCCGACCCGCAATGACGGGAGTCGCGCAACGGTTCAGATGATGCGCGACCGGATCCAGGTGCCGAAGTAGTCGGTGAGGACCACCAGCACGATGATGACGATGAGGACCATCGCCGTCGTCTGGTAGTCGAAGAGCCGGATGCTGGAAATGAGGTGAAAGCCCACCCCCCCGGCACCGACCAGGCCGAGCACGGTCGCCGAGCGGATGCTGACCTCCAGGCGATACAGGTTGTAGGTCACGAAGTGCGGGACGACCTGCGGCAGGATCGCGTACACCACGACCTGGGTCCAGCGCGCGCCGCTCGCCTGCAACGCCTCGACGGGACCCGGATCGATCGCCTCGATCGCCTCGGCGTAGAACTTGCCGAGCATGCCTGCATTGTGGAGCGCCAGCGCCAGGATGCCGGGGAACGGCCCCAGGCCCACGGCGGACACGAAGATGAGCGCGAACACCAGCTCGGATACCCCGCGCAGCGCGTTGAGTATGAACCGCGAGGAACCGTAGAGCGTCACGTGCGGCGAGAGGTTGCGCGCCGCCATCAGCCCCAGCGGGAAGGCGAGAGCGATGCCCAGGACCGTGCCCCAGATCGCGATCTCGATCGTCTCGATGGTGGGCTTCACGATCGTCTTGGCGTAAGCCCAGTCCGGCGGAAACATGCGGCCGATGTAGTCGACGATGGCGGGGATGCCGCGCACGAACTCGCCGACGCTGATGTTGGTGTCGATCGCCGACCAATAGAGGATCGCGACGATGACCGCGGCCATGGCCGCCTGCGTGGCGATGTCGCGCACGCGCTGCTGCGGCGTCATCGCCGAGTCGAGGACGGCCTCGAGCCGGCTGCGATGATCCGCGGGGGGGGCCGGCGGCTGGCCGGGTGGGCTACTGCTCGTCGCCATCCTGGGGCAGCCCGCCGTAGATGCGCTCGAGGATCTCGGGGGTCAGGCCGGCCACGTCGCCGTCATACGCGATCACGCCGTTCGCGAGCCCCACGATGCGCTGGCCGAACTCGCGCGCGTAGTTCACCTGGTGGATGTTCAGGAGCACCGTGATGCCGAGTTCCTCGTTGATCTTCTTCAGGTAGCTCAGCACGGTCCTGGCGATGTTCGGGTCGAGGCTCGCGACGGGCTCGTCGGCGAGCAGCAGGAGCGGCTTCTGGTTGAGGGCCCGCGCGATGGCAACCCGCTGCTGCTCTCCGCCGGAGAGCGTGTCGGCGCGCTGGAAGGCCTTGTGCGCCATGTTCACGCGGTCCAGGCAGTCGAGCGCCCGCAACTTGTCCTCCCGGGAGAAGTACTGGAAGAGGGAGGGGAAGTACGACTTGTTGCCCAGCATCCCGGTCAGCACGTTCTTGATGACCGACATGCGCTTCACGAGGTTGAACTGCTGGAAGATCATGCCGATGCTCTGGCGATGGCGCCGCAGCGCGGCGGCCTCGCCGGTGACCACCGCACCGTTGAAGCGGACCTCGCCGGCGCTGGGGACCACCAGCCGGTTGATGCAGCGCATGAGCGTCGACTTGCCCGCGCCGCTGCGCCCGAGGATGACGATGAACTCGCCGCGGCGCGCCGTCAGGTTCACGTCCTGCAGCGCGACGTTGCCGCCGTATTCCTTGCGCAGGCCCCGGATGTCGAGTATCGCCTCAGATTGCATCCCGCATCACTTCTTGGCGGCCGCCTTCAACTTGTCCTGGAATGCCACCAGCTCGCGCACGACGTTGTAGTCCGCGTCGACGGCCGGATCCATCTCCGTGATGACGCCGAGCTTGCCGAAACGCGCTCCCTTGAGGCCCATGATTCCCTTGCGCAGCTTGTCCTGGAGGTCCTTGGGCAGGTTGGTGCGCACCACGAAGGGCGAGCCCGGAATCGAGTCCGAGGAGAAGATCACCTTGAGGTCGGTCGCCTTGAGCGTGCCGCGGCCGATGGCGAGGTTGTAGACCTCGTCGGCGATGGCAGCCGCCTCGACCTTGCCTTCCTTGACCGCGATGAGCGAGGCCTGGTGCGTGCCCGAGTAGTAGAGGGACTTGAAGTCCTTCTCCGGGTTGATGCCGTTCTTCTCGAAGACGTACCGGGGGACCAGGTTGCCCGACGTCGAGGCCGGATCGACCAGCGCGAACGTCCGGCCCTTGAGGTCGGAAATCTTCTGGATCGGGCTCGACGGCAGCGTGATGATGAGCGCCTTGTAGGAGGAGGAACCCGTCTCCTGCATGACCCCCCGCGCCACGGGCTCCACGTGCGCCTTGACCTTGTCGCGCGCGAGCACGTAGGCGTTGGGCCCGAGGAAGGCGATGTCGAGCTTGTCGGACTTCAGGGCCTCGATCACCGCGCTGTAGTCGATGGCCACGAAAGGCTTCACCTTCATCCCGATGTTCTTCTCGAGCTGCTCGATGAAGGGACGGGAGTCCGCGATGAGCTTGTCGGCGTCCTCCGACGGAATGAGGCCGAAGCGGATCTCGCGCTCCTGCGCGGATGCCGGTCCGGGCAACGCAGCGGAAACGAGGGCGATACCGGCGAGCAGGGCGAGAGCGCCGAAAGAGCGGCGGGTTGTCATGGTGTACTCCTCCTCAGGTTATTGGCGCGCGTATCGAGTCGGCGCCTTTTTGCGGCCACGTCTGGCGCGACCATAGCATCAAACCCGGCACCCGGCCAGCTTCGGTGCGCCCGTCACTTCCCTGCGTCGGCCAGGACGAGATCGGCCGCTTTTTCGCCGATCATGATCGACGGCGCGTTGGTGTTGGAAGAGGGAATCGTCGGCATCACCGAGGCATCGGCCACGCGCAGTTTCGCGACGCCATGCACGCGCAGTCGCGCATCGACCACGGAGTCCGACTCCGATCCCATGCGGCAGGTCCCGACCGTGTGCCAGGCGGTCTGCCCGCAGCCCCGGGCGTAATCCAGCAGGGCTTCGTCCTCGCGCACGTCGGGGCCGGGCCGCGTTTCCCTGACGATGGCTGCCTGCATGGCGGGCTCCCCGGCGATGCGGCGGATGAGACGCAGCATGGCGAGACCGGTTTCGCGGTCGAACGCATTGGTGAAATAGTTCGGCTCGATGCGCGGGTGCTCGAGGGGGTCGCGCGAGCGCGCATGGATGGAACCGCGCGACTGCGGATGCAACTGGAAGCCGCCGAGCGAGAAGCCGGAGAAGGGATCGATGCCCGCGCCCGGGGAGCGCGAGTAACGGTCCTTGCCGCTGATGTGGTAGATGCGGATCATCACGTCCGGGCGGTCGAGGCCGGGCGAGGTGCGCGTGATGGCGTGGGCGGTCGAGGAGGTTCCCGCCATCAGGCCGCGCCGCGTGAAGGCATACTGCAGCCCCACGGCCAGCCGGCGCGTGAAGCTTGCCATGACGTCGTTGATGGTGATCGGCAGGCGCGTCTCGTAAGTGAGTCGCAGCTGCAGGTGGTCGATGAGGTTCTCGCCCACGGCCGGCCGGTGCGCGACCACCGGTATGCCGAGCGCTTGCAGGCGCGCGCGATCGCCGATGCCGGAGAGTTCGAGCAATTGCGGCGACTGGATGGCGCCCGCGCAAAGGATCACTTCGCGATCGGCCAGCGCGCGGCGCAGCTCGCCTCCCTGGCGGTACTCGATGCCGCTCGCGGCCGTTCCTGCGAAGAGCACGCGCGCGACGACGGCATCGGTCGTGATTTGCAGGTTCGGTCGCTTGCGGGCCTCGCGCAGGTACGCGACCGCCGTGCTCCAGCGCCGCCCGCGGTGCGCGGTCTGCTCGAGGTAGCGCACGCCCTCGTAGGCGGCGACGTTGTAGTCGGGCGACTCGGCGATGCCGAGGCTCCGGCACGCTGCCACGAAGCCGTCCGACAACGCGTCGCGGTCGCGGAGCTTCCGGTCGCTGATGCGCAGGGGCCCGGCATGCCCGCGCCCGGCCGCGCTCGCGTACGGGTTGTTCTCCATCCTTTGGAAATACGGAGCCACGTCGGAATATCCCCACCCGGCGAGCCCGGCGTCGCGCCAGGCGTCGTATTCGCGCGGGTCGCCCCAGACGTAGGCCATGCCGTTCAGGGCGCTGGAGCCGCCCAGCACCTTGCCGCGCGGCCAGTACACCTTCTGGCCCTTCAACTCGGCCTGCGGCTCGGTCTCGAACTTCCAGGCGAGGCGCCCGTTGGTGAGGAGCTTGCCCACGCCCAGCGGAATGTGGATCCAGGGATTGCGGTCCGGCCCGCCGGCTTCGACGAGCAGCACGCGATGCGCGCCGGACTCGCTGAGGCGTGCCGCCAGCGCCGCCCCGGCGGAGCCCGCCCCGACCACGATGTAGTCGACTTGCTGATCCATGGACTACTGCGCGGCCTTGTCGCGGTGCTTGAAGGAATCGCGGCGGAAGCTGTAGAGCGCGGCGGGGTCCACCTGCACGTCCACGATCGCGGGCTTGCCGCAGGCGAGTGCCGCACGGATGGTGTCCTCGAGCTGCACCGCCCGGTCGACACGGAAGCCCGCGGCGCCGTAGAGCTCCGCCAGCTTGTCGTAGGGCGGGTTGGGCACGTCGGCGCCGATGTAGCGCCCGTCGAAGAAGTCGCGCTGGTAGGCCTTTTCCGCGCCCCAGCAGCCGTTGTTCATCACGATGCACACGGTGTTGATGCCGTGCGCGACCGCGGTGCCGATCTCGCTCACGGTCATGCCGAAGCCGCCGTCGCCCATGAGGCTCACGACGGTGCGCTCCGGGCAGGCGAGCTTGATCCCCAGGCCCGCGGCATAGGAAAAGCCCACCAGCCCGAAGTCGAGCGGGGTGAACAGGGCGGGGGGCGTGCGGTAGGGCATCTGGTCGGTGGCCTGCAGGCAGAGCGTGCCCGCGTCCATGGTGAACATCGCGTCGGCAGGAACGGTGGCGCGCAGGGCGTGATAGAGAGTCGCCGGCTGGATGGGATCGCCGCGCGCGGCCCCGCCCGCATCGCGTTCGGCGAGCAATTTGCGGCGGTTGTCCCGGAACGCGGCGGTCCAGGCGGTAGCCTCGGCCGGGGACCGGTGGCCGGCCATTGCCCCGGCGAGCTGCGCCGCGATGCCGCCGGCGTCCCCGGCGATGCCGATCGCGATGGGAAAGAAGCGGCCCACCGCGGCGTGTTCCTGGTCGACCTGGATGATCTTCGCCTGCGGGTTGAGGTTGTCGTAGGTATAGAAGGTCGTGTTGAAGCCCAGGCGCGTGCCCAGCGCCAGGATCACGTCGGCCTCGCGCGCCAGCTGCGACGCCACGGCGTTGCCGCGCGGCCCCACCTGGCCTGCGTACAGCGCGTGGTCGCAGGAGATCGCGTCTCCGTGCCCGGGCGAGAGGGCCACCGGGGCGTCGAGCAGTTCCGCGAGTGCCAGGGCGCGCTGGTGCTCGCGTGCGTTCTTGATGCCGCCGCCGGCGATGACGAGCGGCCGCTTCGCGCCGGCGAGCAGACGCGCCGCCTGGCGGATCAGTTCCGGGTCACCCGCCGCAGGCGCGCCCGCCCGAAAGCCGGCCGGCGCCCGGTCGTCCTGGATGTCCGCGATTTCCGCGAGGATGTCGCGCGGCAGGTTGAGGGCGACCGGGCCGCGGCGAGGCGCCAGCGCCGTCGTGAACGCCTCGCGGATCATCTCCGGGATGCGCGCGGCCTGCGTCACGGTCCAGGTCTTCTTCGTGACCGGCCGGAAGAGCGCCTGCTGGTCGACCTCCTGGAAGGCGTCGCGATAGACATGCGCCGTGGAGAGCGAGCCCGCGAGGGCCACCACCGGCGAGTAGGCGGCGTTCGCCTGCGCGAGGCCGGTGACCAGGTTGGTGGCGCCGGGGCCGTTCTGCCCGGCCAGGAACACGCCGGCGTTGCCCGAGGCGCGGGCATAGCCGTCCGCCATGTGCACGCCGGTGCGCTCGTCGCGCACGCCGATGAAGCGAATCGCGCGCGAGTCGTGCAGCGCGTCGAAGATCTCCATCCCGGCCGACCCGATCAAGCCGAAGACGTGCCGCACGTCCTCCGCCTCGAGGGCCGTCACCACTGCCTTGCCGCCGCTCATCTTCGCCATCGTGGAACTCCCTCGCGTGTCTCAGCCCGGCTTCGCCGGCGTGGCCCCTGCGGCGAACTTCTCGTATTCCTCGCAGAGGATCGGGATCGCGAGGTTGCAGGAATGGATGCCCATGATCGTGACCAGCTGGATCGTCTCCAGCACCTCCTCGCGCGTCGCCCCCGCCTTGAAGGCGTTGGCGATGTGCCGGCGCACGCCCGGCGCGTACAGGTGCGTGGTGGCCGCATTGATCGCGACGAGGACCAGCTCCTTGAACTTGGGCGGCAAGGGGCCGGACTGGTGCGGCACGTCGCGGAAGCGAAGGTAGGCCTCCATGAACTGCGGGTCGAGGGCGCGCATCTGCTCCCAGAGGGGATTGAAGTCGCCGCGGCGGATGTACTCGTCGGTCACGGGCGTGGGTTCGGCAGGCATCTCGGCTCCTTGGTGCGGGTCGATGGAAAGAGGTCGCGGCCTACGGGCAGCCGAGCTCGCGGAGAAGCGCGTTGGCGGCCCCGAGCCAGGCCAGTCCCGCCACCGCGTGCAGCGCCGCGAACTGCAGCGTGCGCCGCGAGAGCATGGCACGCGCCGCGACCCCGAAGGTGCTGGCTGCCACGGCCACGGGCAGCGTCCAGATGGAGATGCTGGCATTGAGGGCCCACGCGAACACGCCGGCGGCGACCACCACCACGCCGCAGACGCCGAACCCCCCCGCGGCGACCACCGGCACCACGATGCTCGAGCCGATCATCGGGTGCAGCCCGGCCTGTCCCAGGAGCAGCAGGACCACGACCATGAGGGCGAGAAGCGCCGGGCCGGAGATCATGTCCGGCGTCATGCTCGCGCCCAGCTCGCGCACCAGCGGGAGCGCGGCGACGGCCGCGCCGAGGATGGTCGCGCCGACGACGATCAGCAGCTCGTCGGACAGGCGGCTGAAATTGGCGATGGTCCGGCGCAGCACGCCGCGGCCCTCGGTGGCGCCGAGCCTCGCCACGTAGGCGAGGCAGAGGAGCGGGATCACCACCGCCACGGACTGCAGTCCGCTCCAGCGGAACGCGAGCGTGGCACCGACGACCGCGCCCACCACGAGGAGCATCGGCAGGGCGAGCGGGCCGAGGCGGCCGATGCTCGCGAAGTATCCCTTCCGGCCGAGAGTCGGGGTGAACAGGAGGTAGGAAAGCACCAGCCCGATGGCCGCGAGGCCCATGCCGACGAGCATCGACTGCCACATCGGCGCCTGCGGGACGAGCTGGCTGGTGAAGGCGAGCGCGAGGAAGAACGGCGACCACATCACCGCGCCGCCGACGCCGCGGGCGGAACTGCGCGCGAGGTCGGGCAGGCGTTGCGGGTCCGCGCCGCGCGCCACGACCGGCGCCAGGATCGCGGTCGCGCCCACGTTCAGCACCGCCCCCAGCAGGTGCGAGCCGACCTGTGTCCAGTTCTGCGCCGCCTCGTGCCCGAGGCTACCCAGTTCGCCGCGCAGTTGCCCGATGCGCGGGCTGGCCTCGACGGTTGCCCGCAGCATCAGCACCGAGGGCAGGAATGCGCCGAAGATCTGCGCCTTGGCGAAGCCGGAAGCGAGTGAATCGGGCGAGCCCTGCGACCAGGCCAGGGCGACGGCCGCACCCACGGCGAGGAGGAAGAGCACGCGGATGTGCGCGCTCGCCCGTGCCAGGGCCAGCACGACATAGGCCGCCAGGCAGATCCCCGCGACGGCGGCCAGGGCCGGCGCCGGATGGAAGATGCGCACCAGCTCCGCGATCCAGACGCTCGCCAGCAGCAGGGCGGAAACCGGCGCGGGGCGGGAAGCCGCACGGAGGCTCAGGAATGCATCCCCCACTTGAGGATCGTGCGCTGCTCGATGATCCGGAAGACGAGGTTCTCGATGGCGAGGCCGATGATGATGACCGTGAACAGACCCGAGAACACCGCGGGGATGTCGAGCAGGTTCTTGTTCTCGTAGATGAACCAGCCCAGCCCCCCGGACCCCGAAGTGGTGCCGAAGACCAGTTCGGCGGCGATCAGCGTGCGCCAGGCGAAGGCCCAGCCGATCTTCAGTCCCGCGAGGATGCTGGGGAATGCGGCCGGGATGAGGATCTGGCCCACGTAGCGCACGCCGGTCAACCCGTAGTTGCGCCCCACCATCCGCATCGTGCTCGACACGCTCATGAAGCCGGAGTGCGCGTTGAGCGCGATCGGCCACATGACGGCGTGCACGAGCACGAAGACGATGCTGGGATTGCCCAGCCCCAGCCAGATGAGTGCCAGCGGCAGGAGCGCGATGGCGGGGAGCGGGTTCAGCATCGCCGTGAGCGTCTCGAGGAGGTCGTTGCCGAAGCGCGACGCCATGGCCAGCACGGTGAAGAGGAGGGCCAGCACGAGGCCGATCGCGTAGCCCTGCAGCAGCACCTTGATCGACACCCAGGACTTGATCAGCAGCTCGCCGCTCGCGATGCGCGCCAGGAACGAGCGCATCGTCTCGGTGAAGGTCGGCAGGATCAGGGAGTTGTTCAGGTAGGACGCATAGCCCTGCCAGATCGCAGCCAGGATGAGAAGGATGAACACCCGGCGCACGAAGGTGTTCTCGCGGACCCGCTCCCAGTGGGTGAGCGGCTTGTTGACGACCGCGAAATCGTGTTCCGGGACCTGGTCGCGAACGTATTCGGGCCGCAGCGGGGGAGAGCTAGACATGGATCGGTGGCTCCTCGACGCTAGCCTTGTCGGCGAACAGCATCCGGTGGATGCGTTCGGACAGGCGCTCGTTCGTCCCGGGATCCTCGGGATCGGTGCCGTCGCTGTTCAGCTCGGCCTTCACCTGTCCCGGATGCGGCGACAGCAGCAGGATGCGGTTGCCGATGCGCACCGCCTCGGGGATGGAGTGGGTCACGAACAGGACGGTGAAGCGCGTGTCCTCCCAGAGCTGCATCAGCTCGTCCTGCATCTTGCGGCGCGTGAGCGCATCGAGGGCCGCGAACGGCTCGTCCATCAGCAGGATGTCGGGCTCCATCGCCATGCCGCGGGCGATGGCCACGCGCTGCTTCATGCCGCCGGAGAGCATGTGCGGGTAGTTGTCGGCGAAGCGGGTGAGGTTCACCTTCTCGATGTAGGCCATGGCGCGATCGGCGGCCTCGGCACCCTGCAGGCGTCCGGAGGCCTCGAGCGCGAACATGACGTTCTGCTTGACCGTCTTCCACGGCAGGAGCTGGTCGAACTCCTGGAACACCATCACCCGGTCGGCCCCGGGCTTCGTGACGCGCGCGCCCTTGAGCGTGATGTCGCCCTCGACCGGGTTCAGGTAGCCGCCGACCGCCTTGAGGAGGGTCGACTTGCCGCAGCCCGACGGCCCGAGGAGCACGAAGCGGTCCGCCACGTGCACCTCGAAGCTGACCCGGTAGGTCGCCGTGACCAGGTGCTCGCGGGTCTTGTACTGCAGCGTCACGCCGTCGACGCGGAGCAGGGGCTGCGTGGACTCGGTCATGCCTGCTCCTCCGGGGTCCCGGTACGCCTCGCGCGCAAGACGCTCAGCTTCCCGACAGCGCGTGCACGTCCGGGAAGAAGAGGTCCTTCCAGGACTCGGGCCGCGTCTTGATCGTGCCGACCTGGTGCATGAACTGCGCGAACGGCAGGATCTTCTCCGGCGCCATCTGGTAGCGGATCTGCGGGTCGTTCATGATCTTCAGGAGCTTGTCGACCGACTCCTTGCCGCCGCCTTCCTTCACGTAGATCTCCGCCGCGCGCTTCTTGTCGGCGTTGATCGCGTCGGTGGCTTCTTTCATCGCGTCGACCACGGCCTGGTAGGACTTCGGGTTCTCGTCGCGGAACTTCTTCGTCGCCCAGACCACGAGGAACGTGTTCGGCCCGCCCATGATGTCGTAGGAGTTGAGCACCGTATGGATCTCAGGGTTCTCCAGCGCCGTGTTCTGGAAGGGCGGGGAGGTGAACTGCGAGGTGATCTCCTTGGAGCCCGACAGCAGCGCGCGCAGGCCTTCCGGGTGCGGCAGGTTCACCATCAGGGGGTTCAGCTTCTTGTAGTTCTCGATGCCGAACTCCTTCGCGGCCGCCATCTGCAGGTAGGTGGTCTGCACCGAGGAGCCGGCGCCTGCCATCGCGATGCGGTCGGACTCGGTGAAGTCCTTGAGCGTCTTGATCTTCGGGTTGCGGCTGATCAGCAGGTTGGGCATCGACGACAGCGCCGCCACGCAATGCACGCCGACGTTGGTGCGCGTGCGGTCCCACAGGATGATGGCCGGGCCGGTCCCGCCCGAGGCGAAGTGCAGGCTCCCCGAGAGCAGGGCGTCGTTCGCGGCGGCACCCGCGCCGAGCCTGGCCCAGGTGACCTTGGTGGCGGCGAGTCCCTGCCTGGCCAGGTGCTTCTCGACCAGCTTGTCGTGCTGCATCACGGTGAGCTGCATGTAGCCGATGCCGTACTGCGACATCATCTTCAGTTCGCTCACCTCGGCCGCGGCCAGCGTGCTGCAGGCCAGGCCCATCGTGGCTGCCGCCACGAACTTCAGGAGCTTCCACGTCTTCATGTCGCTTCTCCTCGTCGTTGTTGGAACGTCGCTCTTTTGGTCTACGGTCTGACGCCGTACTTCGGTTTACGGCCCACCATCGTTGCGAGGCGGGACTGCGCCGCGTCGATGAACCGGCACAGATAGGGCCGGGTCTCGCGCGGATCGATGATCTCCTCGACGCCGAATGCCTCCGCGGTCTTGAACGGAGAGGCGTCTGCGCGCAATGATGCCTCGATTTCCGCCTCGCGGGCACGGGGATCGGCGGCGGCCGCGATCTCCTTGCGGAAGGCGGCCGCGACGCCGCCCTCGATGGGGAGCGACCCCCACTCGGCGGAAGGCCAGGCGATCTTGAGATCGAGGCCGTTCTTGTCGGTCGCGCCCATCCCGGCCATGCCGTAGCACTTGCGGATGACCACCGTGTACATGGGAACGGTGGCCTGCAGGCTCACGTAGACGCTGCGCATGCCTTCGCGCAGGGTGGCCGCCGCCTCGGCGTCGCGCCCGACCATGAAGCCCGGCACGTCGACCAGGAAGATGATGGGAATGTGGAAGCAGTCGCACAGCTCCACGAAATGGGTCTGCTTGCGCGCGCCCCGCACGTCGATGGCGCCGCCGTAGACCATCGGGTTGTTGGCGATGATGCCGACGACGCGCCCGTTCATGCGCGCGAGGCTCGTGATCACCGCCTTGCCGAAGGAAGGTTGCAGTTCCATCACCGAGTCGCGATCGGCGATCCAGCGCACGATCCTGCGCATGTCGTAGGGGCGCCGCCGGTTGCGCGGCACGATGTCCTTCAGGCCGTCCTCGCAGCGGTCCACGGGGTCGCCGGTGCGCACGAGCGGCGGCAGCTCCCAGACGTTCTGCGGCATGTAGCTGAGATAGCGGCGGATCAGCTCGAAGCACTCCTGCTCCGTTTCCGCGACCTGGTCGATGGTGCCCGCGAGATCGGCCGCGAGTGCTGCGCCGCCGAGCGCCTCCTTGTCGATCTTCTGGCCGAGGGAGCGCTCCACCACGGGCGGCCCCGCGGCGAACACCTGGCTCGTTCCCTTCACCATCACCGACCAGTGCGCGAGGATCGCGCGCCCGGCGGGCCCGCCGGCCGCCGTGCCCATGACGGCGCACACGACGGGCACTTCGCCCATCAGCCGCACCGATTGCTCGAAGCCATGCACGCCGGGAAAAACCGAATGGCCGCGCCGCGTGATGGAAGTCACGCTGCCGCCGGCCCCGTCGATCAGGTTTACGAGCGGAATGCGGTACTCGTGCGCAAGGTCCTCAACGAAGCCGCCCTGGCCGCCCTTCTTGCGGTCGCCGCTCCAGCTTGTGCCGCCGCGGATGGTGAAGTCCTCGCCGCCGACCGCGACGGGCCGGCCGCCGATCATGGAGAGCCCCATCACGTAGGGCGCCGGAGTCACGGCCACGAGCTTGCCATCCGCGTAGCGACCCGAGCCGGTGAGGCGGCCCACTTCCTGGAACGATCCGGGATCGACCAGGCCCGCGATGCGCTCGCGGATCGTGAGGCGCCCCTGGCCGTGGTGGCGCTCGATCGCCTCCGGTCCGCCGAGGGCGAGCGCCTGTTCGCGGCGCAGCTCGAGCTCGTCGAGCTCGGCCTTCCAGTCCGCCGGTTCAGCCGGCGCGGGCGCGGCGGGTTGCGCGGGCACGGTGGTCATTCCTCGACCACCGCCACGACCTGGCCCTCGGTCACCGGCACGCCCTCGGTCACGCGCAGCTCGCGCAGCACGCCGCCGTCCTCGGCGATCACCGGAATCTCCATCTTCATCGACTCGAGGATCATGATCACGTCGCCCGGCTCGAGCTTCTCGCCGACGGCGCGCTCGATCTTCCAGACCGAGCCGGTTACCACGGATGCCACATCGATCATTGCCAAGACAATCTCCTTCAGGTGACGGGTTGCAGGCTGGCGCGACCGACGACTTCGGTGGCGAGCCCGGTGTGCACTTGCCCGGCGCGAAACTCCGCCGACTCGAGGATCTCGACGAGTGCCGGAATGTTGTGCTTCACGCCGGCGATGCGGAACTCCGCGAGGGCGGCGACGAGCCGGTCGATGGCCTCGGCGCGAGTGGCACCACGCGCGATCACCTTGGCAAGGAGCGGATCGTAGTGGGGCGTGACCTCGCGCCCGGCCGCGTAGCCTGTCTCGATGCGAATCGCGGGCGCGGCGGGCGGCGCGAATTCCCGCAGCGTGCCGGGGGAGGGCAGGAAGCGCTTCGGATCCTCGGCATAGACGCGCGCCTGGATCGCGTGGCCGGAGAGGGCCGGCGCCTGCGGCAGGATGGTGGCGAGCGTCTCGCCGGCGGCGGAGCGCACCTGGGCCGTGACGAGATCGATGCCGGTCACTTCCTCGGTGACGCCGTGCTCGACCTGCAGGCGCGTGTTCATCTCGAGGAAGCGGAACTCCCCGTCGGGTGCCAGCAGCATCTCGACGGTGCCGAGGTTGTCGTAGCCGAGACGCGCGAAGGTTGCCGCGGTCCGGTCGAGGAGCGGCTGCATCACGGCGCGGCCGATGCCGGGCGCGGTCGCTTCCTCGACCAGCTTCTGGTGGCGGCGCTGCACCGAGCAGTCGCGCTCGAACACGTGCGCGACGCTCCCATGGCGGTCGCCCAGGAGCTGGATCTCGACGTGGCGCGGCTTGTCGACCAAGCGCTCGAGATAGACCTCGCGGCTGGCGAAGCCGCGCTCGGCCATCGAGGCCGCGCGCTCGACCGCGGCGAGCAGCTCGCCGGGGTTGCGCGCCGGCAGCATGCCGATGCCGCCACCGCCCGCGGCCGGCTTGACGAGGACCGGGTAGCCGATCGCCTCCGCCGCGCGCAGGATCGCGTCGGCTTCGCCGGAGAGCACCCCCGAGCCGCGTCCCACCGGCAGCCCATGCTCTCCCGCGAGTTCGCGGGCACGCGTCTTGTGGCCCATGGCGTCGATCCAGCGCGGCGACGGGCCGATGAAGCGCAGGCCGGCCTCCTCGACGCGGCGGGCGAACCCGGCGTTTTCGGAAAGGAAGCCGTAGCCCGGATGCAGCGCGTCGGCGTGGGTGTGGCGGGCGATGGCGAGCAGGGTCTCCTGGTTCAGGTAGCTTTCACGCGCCGGCGAGGCGCCGATGTGCGCGGTCTCGCCGGCCATCTCCAGCCAGGGCGCGCCGCGGTCGGCATCGGAATACACGGCCACGGAGTGCACCCCCAGCGCGTTGAGCGCGCGCAGCACCCGCGCGGCCACGGCACCGCGGTTCGCGACGACGACCTTCGCGAATGCAGCCATCGTCAGTAGCTGGTCGGCCAGGCGCGCATCAGGCGCTGGCCGACTCCGTTGGTGAGGCGCAGCCGGTGCACGTCCAGCATGCGGATCAGGTAGTCGCGCGTCTCCTCGGGCCGGATCACCGATTGCGCGGCGTAGATGGAGGCGAAGTCCCAGGCCTCGTTGTCGCGCTTCATGCGCTCGAGGGCCGCGTCGAAGCCGGGGTCGCCGGGGTTCAACCCGTGCACGATCTTCACGGCGAAATTGGCGTCCATGAAGCTCACCTCCGCCGTGGGCCATGCCGCGACCTCGTCGGAGTTCCTGCCCCCGCCCATGTTGAGATAGGCCTGGCCGTAGCTCTTCCGCAGGATCACCGAGAGCTTGGGCACCGTGGTGAGGGCCAGCGCGTTCATGTGGTTCATGATCTTGCCCGGAGCGCGCCGGCGCTCGGCGTCGGTGCCGATCACGAAGCCCGGCGTGTCGACGAACATCGCGAGCGGGATGTTGAACGAGTCGCACAGCACGATGAAGCTGGTGATCTTCTCGCACGCCTCGGCATCGAGGGCGCCGCCCTTGTAGAGCGGGTTGTTGGCGATGATGCCGACGGTGCGCCCGTCCAGGCGCGCGAGCCCGGTGACGGCGACCTTGCCGAAACGCGCCTTCAGCTCGAAGAAGCTGTCGGCGTCGACCACCGCGCGCACGACCTTGCGCACGTCGTAGACCTGCGTGCGGCTCAACGGCAGCAGGTCGAGGATGTTCGGCATCTGCGCGCCGGAGCCGGCCGGCACCGGGCGCACGGGCGGCGCCTCGTTGTGGTGGCTGGGGAGGTAGTCGAGGAAGCGCTGGATGGCCGCGAGCGCCTCCTCGTCGGTGTCGACGACGAGATCGGCGAAGCCCGTCACCTCGGCGTGCAGCCGCCAGCCACCGAGTTCCTCGGGGTCGACCTCCTCCTTGATGGCGAGCGAGGCGAGGAGGGCGCTGGAGACGGCGAGCACGGCTCCCTTGCGCATGACGCAGAAGTCCGAGAGCACGGAATACCAGGAAGCCGAGCCGTAGGAGGCACCGAGGGTCGCAGAGACCCAGGGTGTCTCGCGCATGCGCTGGTACTGCGCGCCGTCGTTGCCCAGCAGCGTTCCCATGCCGCGCGAGCCCATGTGGTCGGGCATGCGCGCGCCGGAGGATTCGCCGAGGAAGACGATCGGCAGCCCCCGCTGCGTGGCCACGCGCTTCATGTGCGCGATCTTGCGGCCGTTGGTCGCGCCGCTCGAGGCCCCGAACACGGTGAAGTCGTTGGAGACCACCGCGACTTCGCGGCCGGCGATCTTGCCGAATCCGGCCACCTTGCCGTCGCACGGCGACTTGTCGCGGTCGGCGGGATTGGCGGAAGTGGAAAACAGGCCCGACTCGATGAACGTGCCGGCGTCGAGCAGCAGGTCGAGGCGTTCGCGCGCATTGCGCAGGTTCGCCGCCGCGCGCCGGGCGAGCTTGTCCGGGCCGCCCATGCGCCTGGCGGCCGCCTCGCGCCGCTGGAATTCCTGTTCCAGGCGCTGGCGGCGTTCCTCGAGCGGGTTGGCGGCCGGTGTGGCCGGTTGCTGCGGGGTGGCGGTATCGCTCATGGCTCGGTCGCGTTCTCGGAAGTGGGGCGGGTGGAGGCGCAGCCGATCACGCCCTCGGCCTGCAGCGCGTCGATTCGCGCCTCGGGCATGCCGAGGAGTTCCTGCAGGACGCGGCGGGTGTCGCCGCCGATGTCATGGCCGGCATGGCGAACCTGGCCGGGAGTTTCCGACAGGCGCGGCACGACATTGGCCATCGCGACGGTGTCGAGGTCGGGATCGGGCGCGCGCACGATGGCACCGCGCGCCTTGTAGTGGGGGTCGGCAAAGATGTCCGCCATGGTGAAGATGCGCGTGGCGGGAACGCCCGCCTGCTCGAGCGTCGCCTCCAGGGTCGCGAGCGGCAGGCTCGCCGTCCAGCGGCCGATGCGGTCGTCCAGCTCCTCGTGATGGGCGGAGCGGGCGGTGGCGACGCGGAAACGCTCGTCCTCGGCGAGGCCGGGCTGGCCCATGGCGGCAGCCAGGCGCTGGAACACCGCCTCGCCCATGGCCGTGATGTGGATGAAGTTGCCGTCGCCCGTCGCATAGAGGTTGTTGGGCGTGCTTTCCGGCAGCCGCGAGCCGCAGCGGTTGGCGACGTGGCCCAGCTTGTCGAAGGCGGGAATCCACGGCTCCATGAAGCTGAAGGCGCATTCGTAGAGCGCGGCGTCGATGCACTGCCCGCGACCGGACTTGCCGCGGGCGAGGAGGGCGAGGGTCGCGCCGAAGGCCGCATAGAGGCCGGTGATGCAGTCGGTCATCGACACGGCCACGCGCGCGGGCGGCCGGTCCGGGTCTCCGGTCAGGTGGCGCAGGCCGCTCAGTGCCTCGCCGATCACGCCGTAGCCGGCGCGCTGGCTGTAGGGGCCGTCCTGGCCGAAGCCGCTGATGCGCACCATCACCAGCCCGGGATTGCGTGCCGACAGGGTGTCGTAGCCGAGCCCCCACCTTTCCATGCCGCCGGGGCGGAAGTTCTCGATCAGCACGTCGCTGCGGGCGGCGAGGTCGGCCACGATCCTCTGGCCTTCGGCCCTGCGCAGGTCGACGCTGATGAGCGACTTGTTGCGGAAGATGCTCGCCGCATAGAGCGACTTGCCGTGGAAGCGCTTGCCCATGGTGCGCACGGGGTCGCCCCCGGCCGGCTCGACCTTGATCACCTCGGCGCCGAAGTCGGCCAGCAGCCGCCCGCAGAACGGGCCCGCCACCGTCGAGCCCAGCTCGATGACGCGATAACCGGCCAGGGGACCGGGTCCGGCAGGGGAGGCTGGTGCGGCGTTGGTCTCGTCCACGGGCGGCTCGCGGTTCAGAGGATGTACTTCTGGAACTTCTCGAGGTGCGCCTTGGCGCTCCTCAGGCCCTCGCGGCGCCGCTGCTCGGCCAGGT
>CAZOIB010000298.1:0-4943 GCA_964579785.1 uncultured Lysobacter sp.
TCGCCCGTGGGACGTACGACGAGGGAGCCATCGGCGGCGCGCGACAGGATGCCGCGCTGGAATTCGGTGCGGCCGGGCGCCTTCTTCAGCCGCGCGGTGCAGGTGGCGGAAAACGTGGGCAATGCGGGCACCGGGTCCACGCCCATCAGGCGCAGGAGTGCTTCGCGCACGAACTGGTAGAACGTGACCATCACCGACACGGGGTTCCCGGGCAGCCCGAAGAAGTGCGCGCCGGCGATCTTGCCGTAGGCGAGCGGCCGCCCCGGCTTCATGGCGATCTTCCAGAAGACGACTTCGCCCAGTTGGCCGAGCATTCCCTTCACGAAGTCGGCCTCGCCGACGGAGACGCCACCGCTGGTGATCACGACGTCTGCGTTCGCGGCGGCCTCGCGAAAGGCGCGCTCGAGCAGCGCCGGGTCGTCGCGCACCACGCCCATGTCGAGCGCTTCGCAGCCCAGCCGCGTGAGCATGCCGTGGAGGGTGTAGCGGTTGGAGTCGTAGATCTCGCCCTCTCCCAGCAGCGAGCCGATCGACTTGAGCTCGTCGCCGGTGGAGAAGAACGCGACCCGCAGCGGCCGGAAGACGCTCACCTCGCCCACGCCGAGCGAGGCCAGCAGCCCCAGCTCGGCCGGGCGCACCAGGCGGCCCTTCGCGAGCGCCACGGCGCCTCTGCGCAAGTCCTCGCCGGCCTCGCGCACGTTCTGGCCCGTCTTCTGGCCCGCCGCGAAGGTGACCGACTTGCCGGCCGCCTGCGCGCGCTCCTGCATGACCACGGTATCGGCGCCGTCGGGAACGACGCCACCGGTCATGATGCGCACGCATTGCCCGGGGCCGACGCTGCCGGCGAACGGCCGGCCGGCGAACGCGGCGCCGATTTCCTCGAGGGTGGTTTCCGCGTCCGCCTTGAGGTCAGCGCCGCGCATCGCCCAGCCGTCCATGGCGGAGTTGCGGTGCGCCGGAACGTCGACCGGAGAGACCACGTCCTCGGCGAGCACGCGTCCGAGCGCGCTGCGGATGGGCACGCGCAGCATGGCGTTCAGCGGCTCGAGGAACTGGTGGATGATGGCGCGCGCCTTGTCGACCGGCATTGAGTTCGGGTCGTAGTCGTCGGCGCAGGAGGCCTGGGCGATGGTGAGCTTGGTCATGGCGGCTTCTCGAGGCCCGCGAGTTCGTCGCGGGTGTTGATGTTGGCGAAGGCATCCGCCTCGTCGTCGAAGGGGACTTCGACCACGCGCAGCGCCGCGTACCACTTGTCGATCTTGCGCTGCCCGGAGGCGAGGAAGGCGGCGAGCGAGGGGTGGACCGCGCGGCGCATGAGGCAGAAGACGGGGTGGGGCTGGTCGCCGGTCTTCGCCACGGCGAGATCCGCCCCGTCCGCGTCCAGCGCGGCACGCAAACGGGCGACGAGGTCGGCCGGCAGGAACGGCGAGTCGCAGGGGACCGTGACGACGAGCGCGCCTTGCGCGTGGGCGAGGCCGCGTTCGAAGCCGGCCAGCGGTCCCGCGAAGCCGGGGATCTCGTCGGCGATCACCCGGTGGCCGAATCCGGCATAGGCCTCGGGATTGCGATTGGCGTTCACCAGGATCTCGTCCACCTGCGGGGCGAGCCGCGCGATCACGTGGGCGACGAGGGGCTGGCCGCGAAAGGGGGCCAGGCCCTTGTCGACGCCGCCCATGCGGCTGCCCTGGCCGCCGGCGAGCACGAGTCCGGTCACCTCAATCGTGGGCGAAGGCATGGAAGGGTGCCCAGGGCGGGCGTTCCTCGGGGAAGGAATTCACGGAAGGCTCGCGGTCCACCGGGGTCACGAAGAGCGCCAGCGGCAGGTGCACCTCGTCGGCCCATTGGCCGTGCGCGGATTCGAAAGTCATGCGCGTGCCGCACACGGAGCAGAAGCGGCGGTGCGTGCCGCGCGAGGATTGATAGTCGCGCAACAGTTCCTCGCCCCTGGCGAAGCGCACCTGCGCGCGCTTGAAACCGATCCACGTCACCACGCCGGCCGCGTGCGCGGTGCGGCAGCTCCAGCAGTAGCAATGGGCGCAGAAGCGCGAGGGAAGCGCGGCCTCGATCTCCACGCCGCCGCAATGGCAGCGGGCGACGGCAGAGCCGGGGGCTGCGTTGGTCATTGGCCGCGATCGCCGGCCCGGGCGCCAGCCGGCTGCCGCGCAAAGCGATGGCCGCCGGTGAAGAGCAGGTAGCGGCGGTTGACCGCGCGCCCGATCATGGTGATGCCGACCTTGCGGGCGATCTCGTGGCCCATCTTCGTGAGACCCGAACGGGAGACGAGGAAGGGGATGCCCATCTGCGCCGCCTTGATCACCATCTCCGAGGTGAGGCGGCCGGTGGTGTAGAAGATCTTGTCTGCCCCGTCGATGCCCTCCAGCCACATCCAGCCGGCGATGGCGTCCACCGCGTTGTGGCGGCCGACGTCCTCCACGAAGGTGAGGATCTCGGCGCCTCGCGCCAGCGCGCAGCCGTGCACGGCACCGGCCTCCTTGTAGATCGACTCGTGCAGGCGGACGTTGTTGAGGAGCGCGAAGAGCGTCTCCTCGTCGAGGCGCGCCCCGTCCGGCAGGCCGATCGACTCGATATCCTCCATCAGGTCGCCGAAGACCGTGCCCTGTCCGCAGCCCGTCGTCGCAGTGCGCTTGCGCGTGCGCTCGTCCAGGTCCGCCAGGCCCGAGCGCGTGGTGACGGCGACCGCGTCGACGTCCCAGTCGACGTGCACCGCGATGATGTCCTCGATCGAGTTCACGAGTCGCTGGTTGCGCAGGAAGCCGATGGCGAGCGCCTCCGGGGCCGCACCCAGCGTCATGAGCGTGAGGATCTCGCGCTTGTCGACGTAGAGCGTGAGCGGATGCTCGCCGGCGATCGGCGTGGGCCGCAGCTCGCCCGCCTCGTCGTGCGCATCGACGAGGTAGGTGGCGGGGCGCGCGGCCCGGGAAAGTGTCGGGCGATGGGGCACGTCAGCCGCCGATGTAGGACATCTCGACCTTGCGCGCGCGCGCCGTCTCCGCGGTGCGGATCTCGGAATAGCGGTCCTCGCGGCGCTGCCAGATCGCGGCAATGGCGCGCGCGAGGGCCTCGTCGTCGCACCCGCCGCGCAGGAGCGTCTTGAGGTCGTAGCCCTGGTCGGCGAAGAGGCACGTGTACAGGGACCCGTCGGTGGAGAGCCGGGCGCGATTGCAGGTGGAGCAGAAGGCCTCGGTCACGCTGGAAATGATGCCGAACTCGCCCCCGCCGTCGCGGTAGCGCCAGCGCTTGGCGACTTCGCCGTGATGGTTGGGGTTGACCGGCTCGCAGGGGAAGACCGCGTCGATGAGCCGCACCACCTCGGCGCTCGGCACGACGTCGTCCATGCGCCAGCCGTTGGTCGCGCCCACGTCCATGAACTCGATGAAGCGCACGACATGCCCGGTGCCGCGGAACCGGCGTGCCATGTCGACCACCTGGTGGTCGTTGGTGCCGCGCTTCACCACCATGTTGATCTTGACCGGCGTGAGTCCCGCGGCCGCGGCGGCATCGATCGCCTCGAGAACCTTCGCCACCGGGAAGTCGGCGTCGTTCATGGCGCGGAAGGTCGCATCGTCGAGGGAATCGAGGGACACGGTGACGCGGCGCAGCCCCGCGGCGTAGAGGGGGGCGGCCTTCTGCGCGAGCGCCGAGCCGTTGGTCGTGAGCGTGAGATCCACGTCCGGGAGTGCGGCCGAGAGCATGGCGACGAGGTTCTCGATGCCGCGGCGCAGCAGGGGCTCGCCGCCCGTGAGCCGGATCTTGGCGATACCCATGCCGTGGAAGACGCGCGCCACGCGCACGATCTCCTCGAAGGTGAGCAGTTCGGCGTGCGGCAGGAAGGGGTAGTCCGCGTCGAAGACCGACCTCGGCATGCAGTAGGTGCAGCGGAAGTTGCAGCGGTCCGTCACCGAGATGCGCAGGTCGCGCAATCCCCGCCCGCGTGTGTCCGCCAGCCGTCCAGGGGAGGGGTCGCGCGCAGGGGCGGGAATCGCGAGTCCCCGCCGTACGGTCGCGACGGGAATGACGGTCTTGGACATCGTTGACGGGTCTTCCAGGGGCGGGCGTCGAGGATAGCACGCAGGCGGCGGGCAATATCCCCACGCGCGCAGGGGCCGCGCCGATTCCGCTATAGTCGGGACATGAGCGAAAAGCCCACCCGCCAGGTAGCCGTCATCCTCGAACGCACGCCGATCGCGAGCCGCTGGGCGACCCACCAATGGCTTGCCTCCGGCGTCATTCCGGACGTGGGCGGCGAGCCGCGCGTGCTGGTGGAGCGCGAGGGCCTGCTGCGGAAGGTGTTCCCCGGCTTCACGGTCACGCTGCACAAGGATGAGGCCGAGGGCTACTACCTCAACATGTCGAGCGGGGAACCCTGCGTTTTCGTGTCCATTCGCGTCGACGAGGAGGGCGAGGACCCGTACCCGTTCCAGGTGACGGCGTCCTACAACGAGGCGGCGCGCTGGATGGATGGCGGCGAGCGTGTCGACCCCGCTGCGATCGACCTCGACTTCGCCGCCTGGATCGGCGAGTGGGTCGAGGCGAATTACCGCCCCGAGCCGAAGGAGCGCATCCGCCCGAAGTCGTTCAAGGGGCGCGAAGGCCGGCTTCGCGAACGGGGCTGACGGTGGCCGGCAAGGAAGACTTCCTGTCGCGCTGGTCGCGCCGCAAGGCGGCGCTGCGCGAAGGGCAGGAGCTGCCGGCCGAGCCGCCGCCGGCGCCGCCGGTGCCGGTGGCCGCGCCCGTCGTCGTTCAGGCGCCGGTCGAAGCCGCCCCCGAGCCGGCGGACGGCGCCGAACCGCCGCCCACGCTCGAGCAGGCACGCTCGCTCACGCCGGCCTCGGACTTCACCCGCTTCGTCGCCCGCGACGTCGACCCGGCGGTGAAGAACACCGCGCTGAAGAAGCTGTTCGCCGACCCGCAGTTCAACGTGA
>CAZOIB010000299.1:0-7820 GCA_964579785.1 uncultured Lysobacter sp.
CGTGCTCATCGTCAACCCCGACCGCGCCGTCCTCGCGGAGTACCGCCTCAAGCAGAACCAGGCGAAGCTCGAGCGCGACAAGCTGAAGCGCCTGAAGACGGCGCCGGCGGCCACGCTCGACGGGACGAACGTGCAGCTGCACGCCAACATCGAGCTGCCCTCGGACCTGGAGGGCGTGCGCGCGAGCGGCGCCACCGGCATCGGCCTCTTCCGCAGCGAGTTCCTGTTCATGAACCGCCGCGACCTGCCGGACGAGGACGAGCAGTACGAGGCCTACCGCGACGTGGTCGAGGGCATGAAGGGGCGCCCGGTCACCATCCGCACCCTCGACATCGGCGCGGACAAGGCGCTCGACGGGCAGGAGAACCCCGCGGAAAACCCGGCGCTGGGCCTGCGCGCCATCCGCTACTGCCTGGCGGAGCCGCAGATCTTCAACACCCAGCTGCGCGCCATCCTGCGCGCCTCGCGCCACGGCAAGGCGATGATCCTGATCCCGATGCTGTCGTCCTATGCGGAGCTGAACCAGACGCTGGCCGCGGTGGAGCGCGCCAAGGAGGAGCTGAAGGTCGAGGGTGTGAAGTTCGACCCCTTCGTGCCTGTGGGCGGCATGATCGAGATCCCGGCCGCGGCCATCGCGCTGCCGATGTTCATCCGCAAGCTGGACTTCCTGTCGATCGGCACCAACGATCTCATCCAGTACACGCTCGCCATCGATCGCGCCGACGACGCCGTGGCCCACCTCTACGACCCACTGCACCCGGCGGTGCTGGCGCTGATCCTGGGCGTGATCCGTACCGCCCACCAGCACGAGAAGCCGGTGGCGGTGTGCGGCGAGATGGCGGGCGACATCGACCTGACGCGCCTGCTGCTGGGCTTCGGGCTGCGCCACTTCTCGATGCACCCGGCCAACATCCTCGCGGTGAAGCAGCGCGTGCTCTCCACGAGCCTGCCGGACATCGCGCCGCTGGTGGCGCGGGTAATGAAGACGGACGAGCCGGAGAAGCTGGTCTCGCTCCTGGAGAAGCTCAACGCGTGAGGAACGGGACGGCCTTGCGGGAGGTCAACAATGAGACCGCTGGTCGGCCCTGTAATATAGCTGTCCCGAGTGGGGCAATCGGGTGGTTCTTTCCGGTTTCACGAGGTCCTGAGATGCGAATTCCCCGCAGTTTGCCCGTCGCCCTGGTGGCGATGGCGGCGTTGGTGCCCGGCGCGGCCCGGGCGTCCTTCCTGCCTCCCGAGATGATGGACACCGCGGCCACGGTGCTCGCCTGGATCGTGATCTTCGTGGCGCCGGTGATTGCCATCGGCCTCTTCCTCGTGGTGCACGTGCTTCCCGAGAAGATCGCCGAGCACAACCACCATCCGCAGCAGAACGCCATCAAGACGCTGTGCTTCCTGTCGCTCGTCTTCGGCGGACTGCTCTGGCCGCTGGCCTGGCTCTGGGCATTTACCCGCCCGGTGGCCTTCCGGGCCGCCTACGGCACGGAAAAGCACGAACACTACTTCACCGAGATGGGCGCGCGGGCCGCCCGGGGAGAGCTCGATCAACTCGAGCTGGAGCACCTGCGCGACGAACTGGCCGAAATCGCCTCGCGCGGGCCCTTGCCGAAGGCGCTACGCGACCTGCCGGCCCTGGTTGCGCAGGCGCGACCGAAGTCGCCCGAACAGGCCGCAGCAGGCGCCCAGCCGGCGCCGGCAGCCGGAGGAGCCCACTAACCATGGAACTGATCCTCCTAGGCATCTACGCGGCCATCGTCTGGTTCATCTTCATCAAGATGAAGTGGCTGCCGTGGAACATGGTCTCGCAGGTGATCGTCGTCATCATCCCGATCGTCGCCCTCACTGCGCTCATCCTCACGCTGAACGTCGTCGCGCCGTCATCGGCGGACGTGCGCGTCATCAAGTACGTGGTGAACATCGTCCCGCAGGTGAAGGGCCGCGTGCTCGAGGTCCCGGTCGAGCCAAACCGCCCCGTGAAGAAGGGCGACGTGCTGTTCAAGATCGACCCCACCCCCTACAAGCTGCAGGTGGACGCGCTCGAGGCGCAACTGGCGAACGCGATCGGCTCCTCGAAGGAACTCGAGGAGCAGCTGGCAGGCGCGGCGGCCCAGGTGGAGCAGGCGAAGGGCGCCATCGACCAGGCAGCGGCACGGGTGCGGGAAGTGTCGGCCCGCGCCGATCTCGCGCGGCTGCGCGTCGAACAGAACCGCGAGCTCGTGAAGACGGGCGCGGGCAACAAGTTCGACCTCGAGCAGGCGGAAGCGAATCTCAAGGAACTCGAAGGCCAGCTGGACGGCGCGAGAAGCGCCGAGGCACAGGCCCGGTCGGCGCAGGTGCAGGCCACGGCCAGCCAGCGGCAGGTCGTGCAGCGGCTCGGCGCGAAGGTCAACGGCGAATACGCGCAGGTGGCGCAGGTCCGCGCCCAGCTCGAAAGCGCGAAATGGGACCTGTCGCAGACGACGGTCACCGCGCCCGCCAACGGCTACGCCATCAACGTGCAGCTGCGTCCCGGCTCGATGACGGCGGCGTTCCCGGCCCTGCCCGTGCTCACCTTCGTCGAGGACGAGCTCATGGTCATCGCCCTCTACCATCAGAACGAGCTGCACCAGGTCGCGCCCGGCAACGACGCCGAGGTCGCGTTGAAGACCTACCCGGGCCGCATCATCAAGGCCAAGGTCGACTCCGTGGTCTGGGCGCAGGGCCAGGGCCAGTCCGTTGGCAGCCTGGCGCTGCCGATGACCGGCGTCATGCCGCAGTACCCGAACCGCTTCCCGGTGAAGCTGGCCGTCGAGCCGCGCGACAAGGACCTGTTCCTCGCCGCCGGCGCAGCGGGCCACGCCGCCATCTACACCGACAACGCCCATGCGATCCACATCCTGCGCATGGTCATCCTGCGCATCGGCGCGATCACCGATTACCTCATCCTGAAGCTGCACTGATGCGCGTGATTCGCAGCCATCGCACCACGTTCCTCCGCGCGGCGCCGCTTGCAGTGGCGCTCGCGCTGGGCGGCTGCGCGTTGAACATGCCGCCGGACCAGGAGACTCTGCGCGCCGACGCGATGCCGACGGTGAAGACGCCCGAAGCCTGGGTCTCACCCGGCGGCGCCGCGGGCGCCGTCGCCGACAACTGGCTGGCCTCGTTCGCGGACAAGGAACTCGCCGCGCTGGTCGACGAGGCGCTCGCGAACAACCTCGACCTGCGCGTGGCCGCCGCGCGCGTGGAACGGGCCGCCGGGTACGCCAAGCAGGCCGGCTCGACCCTCCTTCCGCAGGTGAACCTGCTGGTTTCGGGCAGCTTCACGGGCTCGGATTCCGGGAGCGCCTTCGAGACCGCCGGTCTCTTCGTCAGTTGGGAGCTCGACCTCTGGGGTCGCGTGCGGGCCCAGGCCGGCGCCGGCTCCGCGCAATACGAGGCCGCGGCGAAAGACGCCGAGTACGCGCGCCAGTCGATCGCGGCGCTGGTGAGCAAGAGCTGGTTCCTGGCGACGGAAGCGCGGCGCCAGCGCGCCATCGCCCAGGAAGTGCTGGCGGCCGCCGAGAAGCTCGCGGCACTCGCGCGCGAGCGCGCCCGCATCGGCCGCGGCGACGAGTACGACGTGCGCCTCGCCCAGGCGAATGTCCAGACCTATCGCGACGCCGCCCTGCAGCTGCAGCTGGCGGAGCAACAGGCCATCCGGGCCATCGAGACGCTCGTCGGGCGCTATCCCGCCGCCGCGCTCGGCACGGCGGCGCAATTCCCGGCGTTCCCGGGTCCGGTGCCCGCAGGCCTTCCCTCGGAACTGCTCGAGCGCCGCCTCGACGTGGCCGCCGCCGAGCGACGCGTGGCGTCGGCCTACTACCTCGTCGGCGAAGCCGAGGCCGCACGGCTGCCGCGCATTTCGCTCACCGCCAGCGGGAGCAGCGTCACCAGCGACCTGGTCTTCCTCAAGGATCGCGACAACCCGGCCTGGAGCGCCGGCGGCAACATCCTGGCGCCCATCTTCCTCGGCGGCGCGCTGAAGGCGCAGACCGAGATCCGCACCGCCGAGCAGAAGGCCGCCGTCGCCGACTACGGCCGCATCGGCGTGCGCGCCTTCGCGGAAGTGGAGAACGCGCTTTCGACCGGCTTCAATCTCGAGCAGCGCGTCCCGGTCCTCGAATCCTCGGTCGCGGAGAACGAACGCGCCCTCGAACTCGCCCGGGTGCGCTATCGCGTCGGCACCGTGGACCAGCGCGCCGTGCAACAGCAACTGCTCGCGGCGTCCGCCGCGCGAGCCGCACTCACGCGCGCGCAGGGCGAACGTCTCGTGCAGCGCGTGAACCTGCACCTGGCCCTCGGCGGGGGCTTCGGGCCGCCGCCGGTCGCGACGGCCTCGGCGCCGCAGTAGGAGCCACGGTCACACGGACAGCTGCAACGCTGTCGCCAGGAAGGGAAAGACCGGAATGGACGCTGCAAACCTGAAGGAAACGGGCAACCCGCGGCAGGGCTTCGTTGCGGACCTGGTCCCCGGGCTCACCACGGCGGCCGTCGTCGTGCCGAAGGCGCTGGCCTACGCGACCATCGCGCAGCTGCCCGTGCAGGCAGGCCTCTTCGCCGCGTTGGTGCCGATGGTGGTTTACGCCGTGCTGGGCACTTCGCGCGTGCTTTCCGTGAGCACGACGACGCCCATCGCGATCCTGTGCGCGACCGCCATCGGCGAGGCGCTGCGCGCCAACCCCGGCCTCGATCCCCTCACCGCGGCGGCCACGCTTTCCGTTCTCGTCGGCGCGATGCTCATCGGCGCGCGCGCCATGCGCCTCGGCTTTCTGGCCAATTTCATATCCGAACCAGTACTGACCGGCTTCAAGGCCGGGGTCGGCTTCGTGATCGTCGTCGACCAGGTGCCCAAGCTCCTCGGCATCCACTTCGACAAGGGCGGGTTCTTCCAGAACGTGGCCTCGATCGTCGCGCACGTGCCGGAACTGTCGTGGCCGACGTTCGGCGTCGCCGTGGGAACGCTCGCCGTCATCGGTCTCGCCCAGAAGCTCCTGCCGAGGTCTCCGGCGCCGCTGCTCGCCGTGGCCGCCGGGATCGCCGCCTCCGCCGTCATGGGCCTGGAGGCGGCGGGGGTGAGCGTGATCGGGACGATCCAGGGCGGATTCCCGATGCCGAAGCTGCCGCAGCCATCGCTCTTCGCGGCGATGTGGCCGGCCGCCGCCGGCATCGCGCTCATCTGCTTCACCGAGTCGATCGCCGCGGCGCGCGCCTTCGCGGGCTCGAAGGATCCGCCGATCAACCCGAACCGGGAACTCTTCGCCCTCGGGGCCGCGAATGCCGCGGGAGCCTTCATCGGCTCGATGCCCGCCGGCGGCGGAACGTCGCAGACGGCGGTGGCCCGCAACGCCGGCGCACAGTCGCAAACCGCGTCGCTGGTGGTCGCCGCCGTCGCGTTCGCGACGCTGCTCTTCCTCGCGCCGGTGCTGGCGCTCATGCCCAACGCCACGCTCGCGGCCGTGGTCATCGCCTACTCGATCGGGCTGGTGAATCCCGCGGAGCTGCTCGCCATCCGCCGCGTGCGCAACATGGAATTCCGCTGGGCCGTCATCGCCTGCCTGGGTGTGATGGTGCTGGGAACGCTCAAGGGCATCCTGGTCGCCATCGTGGTGTCGCTCGTGGGCCTCATGGCGCTCGCGAACAACCCGCGCGTCGACGAGATCCGGCGCAAGCGCGGCACCAACGTGTTCCGCCCGCGCTCCCCGGAGCACCCCGACGACGAGGCGATTGCGGGCCTCCTCATCGCCCGCCCCGAGGGTCGCCTCTATTTCGGCAATGCCGCGAACGTCGCCTCGAAACTGCTGGCACTGAAGGACGACTCGTCTCCCCGGGTGATGCTCCTCGATTGTTCCGCGATTCCCGGGTTCGAATACACGTCGCTCAAGATGCTGGTCGAGGGCGAAGAGCGCTGGCGCGAGGCGGGGACGCAACTCTGGCTCGCCTCACTCAACCCCGAGGCCATGGAACTGGTGCAGCACACGCCGCTCGCCGAACGCCTGGGACGCGAGCGGATGTTCCATACCGTGGAGCAGGCGGTCGCCGCGTTCGAGGAACGCTTCCCTGCGGCACGGACGGAGGCGCCGTGAGCGACGCGAAGACCAGCGGAGGCGAAACCCGCGAACCGATCCTCAACCCCGTCGACCGCATCTCGGAGATGCTCTTCGGCCTCTTCATGGCGCTCACCTTCGTCGGCGCCGTGACCGTCGCGGGGCGCGGGCAGGAGGAGGTGCGGACCCTGTTCGTGACCGCCTTCGGCTGCAACATCGCCTGGGGCCTCGTGGACGCGGTGATGTACCTCGTGCGCACGGCGACCGCCCGCGGGCGGCAGCTGCGGCTCGCGCACGCGGTGCGCGCCGCCCCGGACGCGCAACAGGGCCGCGACATCGTGCGGCAGGAGCTCATGGCGGCTTTCCCCCGCGCGACCGCGGAGGCATCGGTAGAGGCTATCCACGCGCGCCTGGTCCAACTGGACGGCGTGCCGGAAAAGGTCGAGCTGGACCGCCAGGACGCGCTCGCCGCATTCGCCATCTTCCTCATCGTCGTCGCGGCGACCTTCCCCGTCGTGCTGCCGTTCGCCTTCTTCACCGACGTCGCGACGGCGAAGTGGGCCTCGCGCGGGCTCGCGCTCGCCATGCTGTTCGCGGGCGGCCTCGCCCTCGGCAACTATGCCGGCTACGGCAGCTGGAAGGCGGGGCTCATGATGATGGGCCTGGGCACCGCGCTCACGGTGGCGATCGTCGCCCTCGGCGGATGAGCCCCCTCCCGCGCGTCCTCCTGGCCGCTGCCACGCTGGCGGTTGGCCTTGCGCAGGGCGGCGAAGGCGAGTCCCTGCCGGGACGCCGCGCCGCGCCGCCATCGAAGGAGCCGTGGGAGTTCGCGCTCACGGCCTACCCCACGCAAGTCCGCGGCGGCGACAACACCACTTCCGCCATCGCGGTCGCCGACCGCGGGCCGTTGCACCTGGAGGCGCGCTACGGCTACGAGACCAAGGATTCCCGCTCGGCCTTCGCCGGATGGACCTTTTCCGGCGGCGAAACCGTGACCTGGGAGCTCACGCCATTGATCGGTGGCGCCTGGGGACCCGTGCAGGCATTCGTGCCCGGATTCGAGGCGAGCCTCGCGTGGGGCAAGTTCGACTTCTACGTCGAGGCGGAGTTCGTGCGCGACTCGGGCGAGAAGTCCGACAGCTACAACTACGCCTGGAGCGAGCTGGGCTACCGGCCGCTGGAGTGGTTGCGCCTCGGCGCGGTCGGCCAGCGCACCCGGGCCTACGGCGGCGAGCGCGAGTTCCAGCGTGGGCCGTTCGTGCAGGTGACGCTCGGCCGCGCGACCCTCGGCGCCTTCTGGTTCAACCCCGGGTCGGATGACCAGGTCTTCGTCGCCTCGCTCGGCGCAAGCTTCTGAAAGGGAAATCCACATGAAAACCACGTTCCGGCTGCTCTCCACTTGCGCCGCCCTCGGGCTGGCGACGCTCCTGGCCTCCTGCCAGTCCACCCCCGACAAGGCCACCGGTGTGCAGGGACAGCGGGAATCCATCCAGAAACATGCCGATGAGACCCTTGTGCGCCTGTACAAGGAGTACCCGAAAGCGAAGGCGGAAATTGCCGCAGCCGCCGGCTATGCCGTCTTCGACCTGAGTTCGGTCAACGCGGTGCTCGTCGTCGGCCAGAAGGGGCGCGGCATCCTGGTGAACAACAAGACGCGCGTGCCCACCTACATGAAGGCGCTGCGGGCAGGAACGGGGCCGGGGCTCGGCTACCAGGAGCTGCGGCAGGTCTTCCTCTTCAGGAACGAGACGGCGATGG
>CAZOIB010000300.1:0-8145 GCA_964579785.1 uncultured Lysobacter sp.
GCTTCAGCCGACCTTCGGTTGCGGCAGCGTGGCGGCGAGCTGCTCGCTCGTGCGGCCGAAGCGTCGCTCGCGCGAGCGGTAGGACTCGAAGGCCTCGTCGAGGGCGGCCGCGCCGAAGTCGGGCCACAGCGTCGGCGTGAAATGCAGTTCCGTGTAGGCGAGCTGCCACAGCAGGAAGTTGGAGATGCGCTCCTCGCCGCCGGTGCGGATGAAGAGATCGGGTTCCGGCGCGTAGTGCATCGACAGGTGGCGCGCGAGGGACTCCTCGGTGATCGCCTCGCCGGGGCGCTCCTGCAGGCTGCGGCTGGCGGCCTGCAGGATGTCCCACCGCCCGCCGTAGTTGGCCGCCACGGTGAGCGTGAGCTTGGTGTTGCCGGCGGTGAGGGCCTCGGCGCGCTCGATGTGCTCGAGGATCGCCTGGTCGAAGCGCGTGAGGTCGCCGATCACCCGGAAGCGGATGCCGTTGGCGTGGAGCTTTTCCACTTCCTGCTGCAGGGCCTTCAGGAAGAGCTGCATGAGGAAGGACACCTCCTCCTGCGGGCGGCGCCAGTTCTCGCTCGAGAAGGCGAAGAGCGTCAGGTACTGGACGCCACGGCTGATGCAGGCCTTGACGACCTCGCGCACCGTCTCGACCCCGCGGCGGTGCCCGGCCACGCGCGGCAGGAAGCGCTTCTTCGCCCAGCGCCCGTTGCCGTCCATGATGATGGCGACGTGGCGCGGCACATCCCCGGTGCGGGGAATGGCGATCGTGCTGCTCTCGTGCGGGGACATGGCTCTGGCCGGAAGACGCGGAAGCGAGACGGTCGCGAGGCTCGCGCCTCAGACCGCCAGCAGCTCCTTTTCCTTCTCCGCCACCATGCGGTCGATGTCCGCGGTCGCCTTGTCGGTGAGCTTCTGCACCTCGTCCTGGGCGCGCTTCTCCTCGTCCTCGGGGACGTCGTGCTTCTTGAGCATCTCCTTCAGGTGCGTGTTGGCGTCGCGGCGCACGTTGCGGACGGCCACCTTGGCCTCCTCGCCCTCGTGCTTGACGATCTTGGCGAGCTCGCGGCGGCGTTCCTCGGTGAGCGCGGGCATCGGCACGCGGATCATGTCCCCGGAGGTGGCCGGGTTCACGCCCAGGTCGGAGTCGCGGATGGCGCGCTCGACCGCCTGCACCATCTTCTTCTCGTAAGGCTGCACGCCGATCGTGCGCGCGTCGACCAGCGTCACGTTCGCCACCTGGTTGATGGGCGTGGGGTTGCCGTAGTAGTCGACGCGCAGGTGGTCGAGGAGACCCGTGTGCGCGCGGCCCGTGCGCACCTTGGCGAGGTTGTGCTTGAGCGTCTCGAGGGACTTCGCCATCTTGTCGGCGGCCTGCTTCTTGATGTCGGCCATGTTCGCAGCCATGCGTCCTCCGGATGTTCAGGTGTGAACCAGTGTTCCTTCCGCTTCCCCCATCACCACGCGCCTGAGCGCCCCCTCCTTGAAGATGGAGAACACGTTGATGGGCAGCTTCTGGTCGCGGCAAAGAGCCAGCGCCGTCGCGTCCATCACCTTGAGGTTCTTCACGAACGCCTCGTCGTAGGTGAGCTGTTCGTAGCGCGTCGCGGCCGGATCCTTGAGCGGGTCGGCGGTGTAGATGCCGTCGACCTTGGTCGCCTTGAGCACGATCTGCGCCTCGACCTCGCGGCCGCGCAGCGCCGCGGCGGTGTCGGTGGTGAAGAACGGGTTGCCGGTGCCGGCCGCGAAGATGACGACCTTGCCTTCCTCGAGGTAGCGGATGGCCTTGCCGCGGATGTACGGCTCGCACACCGGCTCGATGTTGAGGGCCGACTGCACGCGCGCCACGAGTCCCGCGTGGTTCATCGCGTCCTGGAGTGCCAGCGCGTTGATGACCGTCGCGAGCATCCCCATGTAGTCGGCCGTGGCGCGGTCCATGCCGGCCGCCCCCGCCGAGACGCCGCGGAAGATGTTGCCGCCGCCGATCACCACGCCCACCTGCACGCCGAGGTCGGCCACTTCCTTCACCTGGCCGACGATGCGCTCGACGACCGCGCGGTTGATGCCGAACGCGTCGCCGCCCATCAGGGCCTCGCCGGAGAGCTTCAGGAGAATGCGCGAGTACGCGGGTGTCGTCATGGACGTTCCACGGAACCCGGTTCACGAACCCGGTACACGAACCGGGTTCATGAACCGGGTTCCTCTAGGGTCAGGCGGCCGTCTTGGTCATCGCCGCCACCTCGGCCGCGAAGTCCGCCTGCTTCTTCTCGATGCCCTCGCCCACCACGAGGAAGCGGTAGGAGTGCACCTTCGAATTGGCGTTGGCGAGCATCTTCTGCACCGTGAGCTTGTCGTCCTTCACGAACGGCTGGCCCAGCAGCGTGATCTCGCCCAGGAACTTGTTGATGCCGCCCTCGACCATCTTGGCGACGATTTCCGCGGGCTTGCCGGACTCCTTGGCGCGCGCCTCGATGATGGTGCGCTCGCCGGCGATCACGTCGGCAGCCACCTGGTCCCTCGAGAGGAATTTCGGCTTGGCGAAGGCGATGTGCATGGCGACGTCCTTGCCGACCGCCTCCTGGCCCTCGTACTCGACCGTGACGCCGATCTTCACGCCGTGCACGTACTGCGCGAGGCGGGCAGCGGTCGCGATGCGTTCGAAGCGGCGCACGGTGATGTTCTCGCCGATCTTCTGCACCAGCACCTGGCGGGCCTCCTCGACGGTCTTGTCGCCGGCCTTGAGCGCCGACAGCGCCGCGACGTCGGCCGGGTTGGTGGTGGCGACCAGTTCCGCCAGCGTCTTCGCGAAGGCGGTGAAGTCGGGGTTCTTCGCGACGAAATCGGTCTCGCAGTTCACCTCGACCATCGCGCCCAGCTTGCCGTCGGCCGACAGGTAGGTGCCCACGGCACCCTCCGAGGCGACGCGCGAGGCGGCTTTCGACGCCTTGGCCCCGCTCTTGATGCGCAGCAGCTCCTCGGCCTTCCTGATGTCCCCGCCGGATTCCTCCAGCGCCTTCTTGCACTCCATCATGCCGAGCCCGGTGAGCTCGCGCAGATCCTTGACCATGCTCGCGGTGATATCCGCCATCTTCATTGCTCCAGTCGCATTACGGATGCGAAAAGGGGGCATTGCGCCCCCCGTTCGCGATAACTGTTCCCGAACGGCCCTCCCTCAGCCCTTCGCTTCCTCGGCTTCCTGGACCTCGACGAACTCCTCCGAGGTCGGCGCCACCATTTCGGTGATCACCTGGCTGCGGCCCTCGAGGATCGCGTCCGCCACGCCGCGGGCGTAGAGGCGGATGGCGCGCGTCGAGTCGTCGTTGCCGGGAATGATGTAGTCGATGCCGTCCAGCGAGTTGTTGGTGTCGACCACGCCCACGATGGGAATGCCGAGCTTCTTGGCTTCCGTCACCGCGATCTTGTGGAAGCCCACGTCGATCACGAACAGCGCATCGGGGATGCCGCCCATGTCCTTGATGCCGCCCAGCGAGCGCTCGAGCTTCTCCTTCTCGCGCGCGAACTGCAGGCCTTCCTTCTTGGTCAGCTTCTCGACGGAACCGTCGAGGATCATCTGGTCGATCTCCTTCAGGCGCTTGATCGACTGCTTGACCGTCTTGAAGTTGGTGAGCATGCCGCCCAGCCAGCGGTAGTCGACGTAGGGGGCGCCGGCACGCTGCGCCTCTTCCTTGAGGATCTCGCGCGCCTGGCGCTTGGTGCCGACGAAGAGGATCTGCCCCTTGTTGGCGGTGAGCGTGCGCACGAACTTGAGCGCCTCCTGGTACATCGGAAGCGACTTCTCGAGGTTGATGATGTGGATCTTGTTGCGGGCACCGAAGATGAACGGCGACATCTTCGGGTTCCAGTAGCGCGTCTGGTGGCCGAAGTGAACGCCGGCCTCCAGCATCTGGCGCATGGTGACGGACATGGGTAGTGCTCCTGTGGTCAAGGTTGGCCTCCCCCCGCAAACCCGGTTTCCCGGGACCTTAGGCCTGATGCGAGGGTGCGTATTTGCCCGGTAAAGTCCCCGGACAGACCGCGATTATAGCTGGAAAAGGGCCAAGTATTCAAATAGTTCGGAGACCGCCCGCCCTGGGCGGCCCCTGCCGCTATAATCGCCGCTTTGCCGCCCTTTACCCACCGCCGTGGCCATCGAGCTGAAGACCCCGCAGGACATCGAGAAGATGCGCATCGCCGGCCGCCTGGCCGCCGAGGTGCTCGACTTCATCGCGCCGTTCGTGAAGCCCGGCGTCACCACGGACCGGCTCGACAAGCTCTGCCACGACTACATGGTGGACGTGCAGGGCACCACGCCCGCGCCGCTCGATTACGCGCCGCCCGGCCACCGCCCCTACCCGAAATCGATCTGCACCTCGGTCAACCACCAGGTCTGCCACGGCGTCCCGGGCGAGAAGGTGCTCAAGCACGGCGACATCGTCAACATCGACATCACGGTCATCAAGGACGGCTGGCACGGCGACACCAGCCGCATGTTCCTCGTGGGCGAGCCGTCCATCCAGGCGCGCCGCCTGTGCGAGATCACCTGGGAATGCATGTGGAAGGGCATCGCGCAGGTGCGCCCCGGCGCGCGCCTGGGCGACATCGGCCACGCCATCCAGAGCCATGCCGAGGCGCACGGCTACAGCGTGGTGCGCGAGTTCTGCGGCCACGGCATCGGCCGGCGCTTCCACGAGGAGCCGCAGGTCCTGCACTACGGCAGGCCCGGCCAGGGCCCGGCGCTCGAGGCCGGCATGACCTTCACCGTGGAGCCGATGATCAACGCCGGCAAGCGCGACATCCGCAGCCTGGCGGACGGCTGGACCATCGTCACGGCCGACCACTCGCTGTCCGCGCAATGGGAGCACACGGTGCTGGTGACGCCGCAAGGCTTCGAGGTCCTCACCGTGTCCGCCGGCGCCGCGCCCGCACCGGCCTTCGCGAGCGAGGCTCCCGCCGCTGCCATCGCGCCCTGAAGCGCGCACCCGGCCGGCCGGCGTCGGCGCCCCCATGACCCAACCCGTTCCCGCCACGGCAACCGCGCGGCCGCCCCGCGGGCGCGATCCCGCCGACACGCGCCGCTGGCTCAAGGCGCGCCGCGAGGAAATGCGCACGCGCTACCTGCGCCGCCCGGATCCGCAGCGTTCGCTGGCCGCGCATTCCGCGCTGGTCGATGTCCTCCTCGCGTGCCTCTGGTCGGAGTGCATCAGGGACCCCGACGTCGCCCTCGTCGCAGTCGGGGGATACGGGCGCGGCACGCTCTTCCCGCACTCGGATGTCGATCTCCTCGTCCTGCTGCCCGATGGCCGCGCCCCCGACGGCGACATCGAGCGCTTCGTGGGCCTGCTCTGGGATTGCGGACTCGAGCCGGGCAACAGCGTGCGCACCCTGGCGGAATGCGTCGAGGAGGCGGCCAAGGACGTCACGGTCGACACGAGCCTCCTCGAGTCGCGCCATGTCGTCGGCAACCGGGCGCTCGCCGCGCAGCTCGGCGAGCGCCTCGCGAAGCGGCGCAGCGTGCGCGACTTCTTCCGCGCCAAGGTCGACGAGCAGAGGAAGCGCCACGACCGCTTCCAGGAGGCGGCCTACAACCTCGAGCCCAACATCAAGGAGAGCCCCGGGGGCCTGCGCGACCTGCAGACGGTGCTCTGGCTCGCCCGCGCCGCCGGCATCGGCGCGAGCTGGTCCGAACTCGCCCGCGAGGGCGTCATCACGCCACGCGAGGCCGCCGCGATCCGGCGCAACGAACGCGTCCTGCAGGATCTGCGCCTGCGCCTGCACCACCTGGCCGGGCGGCGCGAGGACCGCCTCGTCTTCGACCACCAGATCGAGATTGCCCGGCAACTGAAGCTGAAGGGCGCCAAGTCGCTCGCCGCCTCCGACCTCCTCATGCGCCGCTACTACCTCGCGGCAAAGGCCAACTGGCGCTTCAACCAGATCCTGCTGGCCAACCTCTACGCGCGCATCGTCCCGCGCAAGGAGAGGAAGCTCAGGAGCCTGGATGCGGACTTCCGCCTGGTCGACTACACGCTCGACCTGCGCGACGAGTCGCTCTTCGAGCGCGACCCCGGCAAGATCCTCGAGGCCTTCCGCCGCCTGCAGGACGACCGCGGCATCGCCAACCTGTCCGCCACTGCGCTGCGCTCGCTCTCGCGCGCGCTGCCGCGCATCGACCGCGCCTTCCGCGAGGATCCCGCGAACCGCCGCCGCTTCATGGACATCGTGCGCGGCGACCGCTTCACCTGGACGCTGCGGCGCATGAGCCGCTACGGGGTGCTCGGGCGCTACATCCCGGCCTACGGCCGCATCGTCGGGCAGATGCAGCACGACCTCTTCCACGTCTACACCGTGGACGAGCACATCCTCATGGTGATCCGCAACCTGCGCCGCTTCCGGCTGCCCAAGTTCGACCTGGAGCACCCCTTCTGCTCGAAGCTCATGCAGGAATTCGACGCGCCGGAACTGCTCTACCTCGCCGCCCTCTTCCACGACATCGCCAAGGGCCGCGGCGGCGACCACTCCGCGCTGGGCGCCCGCGATGCCGAAAGGTTTTGCCGCGCGCACGGCGTTCCCAAGGCGGACGCGAAGTTGGTCGCCTGGCTGGTCGGGCACCACCTGACGATGTCGGCCACGGCGCAGAAGCAGGACCTGTCGGACCCCGAGGTGATCTCGGAATTCGCGACCATGGTGCGCGACGAGCGCACGCTCACGGCGCTCTACATCCTCACCGTCGCCGACATCCGCGGCACCAGCCCCAAGGTCTGGAACGCCTGGAAGGGCAAGCTCCTCGAGGACCTCTACCGCTCCACGCGCCGCATCCTGCGCGGCGACACCGCGTACGCGGCCAAGTCGATCGAGGCGAAGAAGGAAGAGGCCCTGCGCATCTTCCGCCAGTACGTGCCCGAGGAAGGCGTGCACGAGGCGCTCTGGATGCACTTCGGCGAGAACTACTTCCAGTGCTTCGAGGCGAGCGAGATCGGCTGGCACACGCGCACGCTGTGCCTGCGCCCGGCGCCCGCGCTGCCCGTCGTGCGCGCGCGCCTCTCGCCCATCGGCGAGGGCCTGCAGGTGATGGTCTACGCCCACGACCAGCCCGGCGTCTTCGCGCGCATCACCGGCTTCTTCGAGCGCCACCAGTTCGACATCGCCGCGGCCAAGATCTACACGACCGGGCACGGTTTCGCGCTCGACGGCTTCCAGGTGCTCTCGCGCGCCCGCGCCGGCGAGCACTACCGCGACTTGATCCACAAGGTCGAGCAGGGCCTCGCCGCCGCTCTCGCGCCGGATACGCCGCTGGGAGCGGCGCCGACCGGACGCATCTCGCGCTGGGTGAAGCACTTCCCGTTCGAGCCCAAGGTGGAGATCGTGCGCACGCGCACGGGCCAGGCCTGGCAGGTCTTCGTGACCTGCGCGGACCGCCCGGGGCTCCTCTCGGCCATCGCCAGGGCGATGCTCGACCACGGCCTGAACCTCATCGATGCGCGGGTGACTACGCTGGGCGCGCGCGCGGAGGACGTCTTCGTGGTGAGCGGGGCGGCGCTGGACGACGAGGGTTCGCGTGCCGCCTTCGCGACGCAACTGCGTGCCGTGCTGGCCGGCGAGGCCTAGGGAGGCGTCAGGGGTCGGCGAACGGGGTGTTCAAGGCAAGCGCCGGAGCCGACGCCATACTTTGTTGGGTCGAACTTTTCTGGGGTCAGGTTGCTTGAATCACGATGCCCTGTCGCACTTCACGTAAGCAACCTGACCCCAAAAAAGTTCGACCCCGGCAAAGTATGGTGCCCTCGGAGCGCGAAAACTCCCGGCAGCTGCGGAACTCGCGGCCTCCAGCAATCGAGCGGAAGACGGCCCCGCTCGATCCTTGCACACTCAGACAGTCCTCGCCGAAACCCCGGGAGTTTTCGCGCTCCTCGGCTGTGGCTCCTGATCGGCGCTTGCCTTGAACACCCCGCTCGCCTGCGGTGGTCGCGAACTCCATGCGTCGGACCGAAGTCACAGTTGATCGACAATCGGAGGCTGTCGGGGGCTGCCGGACTTGCCACTTCCACTATTTCGGTGGGAGTGGCAAAGGCAACGCTATTCAATGACTTGCGGTTAAGCGCGCCTTGCTACGCTGAAATGGACAGCGCACCATTTCGCCTATCAGCAACCTACTCATTGTTAGGCGTCAGGCGG
>CAZOIB010000301.1:0-2814 GCA_964579785.1 uncultured Lysobacter sp.
GAGTACTTGATCGTCTGGACCGTGTCTTGCCCGACGGTCACGAAACCGAACAGATTGACCGGTTCGCGGTAGGCGTCCAGGGCGCGCAGGCGTGCCGAACGCAGGCGGGTAGCCTGCATTTCCCCGATCCCGGCCGCAGAACGTTCCAGCCAAGGCTGGAGTTTTTTGCCGAATTCCTTTTCATTCATAGCGTTACGCCTTTTGATCTCAGGACTTTCGCCAATGCATGTGTCGCCCGTGAGCAGTGCGTCTTGACGCTGCCCTCCGAGCATCCCATGGCCTTGGCCGTTTCGCTGACATCCAAGTCTTCCCAATAACGCAGAAGGAAGGCTTGCCGTTGACGTGCCGGCAGCGACTGGACCGCTTCTTCGATGATGGCCATCACCTGCGCCTGTTCGAGGCGGTCGGCCGGGGAGGCGGGAATGCTGCCCAGCTCTTCGACCTCGAAATTTTCCAGGGGATCCGCATCGTCGTCCTCGCCGGTGAGGCCGAGGGTGGACCACAACGTGGTCCACGCCGAGCGCACCTTGCCGCGCCGGAAGTGGTCGCGGATGGCGTTCTGGAGGATGCGCTGGAAGAGCAGCGGCAGTTCGGCCGCGGGCCGGGCCGCGTAGTTTTCCGCGAGCTTGAGCATCGCCTCCTGGACGATGTCCAGCGCGGCATCGTCGTCATGGACGGAGAAGACGCTCTGCTTGAACGCGCGTCGCTCCACCGAGGCGAGGAAGTCGGAAAGCTCTTTGCGTGTTGCCAGGGGCCCTCCCGCGGGCGCCGGGATTGGTCCGGGCCTCCAGGGCACAGCCGACCCGCGTCGCCGCGACTATAGCAAACGGCCGCGCGGCGGCCGGGTCATGGCGGAAGGCGTTCATAGTGCCAATCAGCTTGACCAATCCCGGCCCCGCGGCTAATGTTCTAGGTTCCCCTTTTTCAAAACTTCCCGATTTACAAGACCTTATGGAACTCAAGCTCCCCCCGCTCGCGGAAACCGGTGAAACCCTGACGGGTGCCGAGATCGCCATCCGCTGCCTGCAGGAAGAGGGGGTCGAGTTCGTGTTCGGCTACCCGGGAGGTGCCGTCCTGTTCATTTACGACGCACTGTTCAAGCAGAAGGCGGTGAAGCACATCCTGGTGCGCCACGAGCAGGGCGCCCTGCATGCCGCGGACGGTTACGCGCGAGCCACGGGCCGCCCGGGCGTGGCCCTCGTCACGAGCGGTCCCGGGGTGACCAATGCGGTCACCGGCATCGCCACGGCCTACATGGATTCGATTCCGCTGGTGGTCATCACCGGTCAGGTGCCGACCCGCGCCATCGGCGAGGACGCCTTCCAGGAATGCGACACCGTCGGCATCACGCGCCCATGCGTGAAGCACAACTTCCTCGTGAAGGACGTGAACGAGCTCGCCGTCACGATCAAGAAGGCCTTTCACATCGCCACCACGGGACGGCCGGGGCCGGTCCTCGTGGACATCCCGAAGGACGTGTCGCAGCAGTCCGCGCGCTTCCACTACCCCGAGAAGATCCAGCTGCGCTCCTACAGCCCGGTGATGAAGGGGCATTCCGGCCAGATCAAGAAGGCCATGCAGCTGCTGCTGGATGCCAAGCGGCCGATGGTGTACGTCGGCGGTGGCGCGATCCTGGGCGAGGCCTCGGCCGAGGTCACGGCCCTGGTGCGGCAGCTGGACTACCCCTGCACGACCACGCTCATGGGGCTGGGCGCCTTCCCGGCGTCGGACAAGCGCTCCGTCGGCATGCTCGGCATGCACGGCACGGTCGAAGCCAACATGGCCATGCAGAACTGCGACGTCCTGCTCGCCATCGGCGCGCGCTTCGACGACCGCGTGATCGGCAATCCGGCCCACTTCGCGGCCGGCAACGTGAACCGCAAGATCGTGCACATCGACGTCGATCCCTCGTCCATCTCGAAGCGAGTGCGCGTGGACGTGCCGATCGTCGGCCACGTGAAGGATGTGCTGCAGGAACTGATGGGACTCCTGGCCCAGGCCAGGGAAAAGCCGGATGCGGCGGCGCTGGCCGCGTGGTGGGCGCAGATCGCGACCTGGCGCGCCAAGGATTGCCTCAAGTACGACCGCGGCTCCGCCATCATCAAGCCGCAGTTCGTGATCGAGAAGCTCTGGGAAGTGACGAAGGGCGATGCCTACGTCACCTCGGACGTGGGCCAGCACCAGATGTGGGCCGCCCAGTTCTACCGTTTCGAGAAGCCGCGGCGCTGGATCAATTCCGGCGGCCTGGGGACGATGGGCGTGGGGCTGCCCTATGCGATGGGCGTCAAGCTCGCCTTCCCGGATGCGGACGTCGCCTGCGTGACCGGCGAGGCCTCGGTGCAGATGTGCATCCAGGAACTGTCGACCTGCAAGCAGTACCACCTGCCGGTGAAGCTGGTGAACCTCAACAACCGCTACATGGGCATGGTCCGCCAGTGGCAGGAGTTCTTCCACGGCAACCGCTACAGCGAGTCGTACATGGACGCGCTGCCGGACTTCGTGAAGCTCGCCGAAGCCTATGGGCACGTCGGCATGCGCGTCGACAAGCCCGCCGACGTCGAAGGGGCGCTGCGCGAGGCCTTCGCGCTGAAGGACCGCCTCGTGTTCCTCGACATCATCACCGACCAGACGGAGAACGTCTTCCCGATGGTGCCCGGCGGCAAGGGCATGTCGGAGATGATCCTCGCCGAAGACCTGTAGGGGAAACCGGGGACGCTACCCTCGTTCCTCGCCGCCGCTGTCCAGGACCAAGGGTAGCGTCCCCCTCCTCACAACCCGCCTCCCGCTCCCCACCCGCCCCCATGCGCCATATCC
>CAZOIB010000302.1:0-6552 GCA_964579785.1 uncultured Lysobacter sp.
TCACCGGCCCGGCGATCATCGAGTCGCCGTTCACCCGGAGGCCGGTTTTCGCGACATGATGTCCGCGTTCCGCCGTCACGCCGGCCGGAGCATGCCGGTGGCGGATTCGCGGGGAAGGCTGCGGGGATTGCTGCTGCGCAAGGACTTCCTCGAAGCCCTCGACCGGGGCGCGCACCCGTGAGCCTCGCCGACTACCTGCGCAAGATGAGCGGCACCACGCGCGGCAGCCCACCGCGCGTGAGCAACGCCGAAATCGCGTGGTCCTGGGCCGGCGCCTTTGTCGGCATCGCCGCCGCCGGGCTCGCAAGCCAGGCTCTGCTTGCGGGCTTCGACCTCTCCCTCATGATCGGGTCCCTCGGCGCGTCCGCCGTGCTGCTCTACGGCGCTCCGCGCAGCCCTCTTGCGCAACCGCGCAACCTTCTCGGCGGTCACATTCTTTCCGCGCTCGTGGGCGTGGCTTGCTGGAAGCTGCTGCACCCGTTCCCGTGGCTTGCCGCGGCCCTCGCCGTCTCGACCGCCATCGCCATCATGCACGCCACGCGCACGCTGCACCCGCCGGGCGGCGCCACGGCGCTCATCGCGGTGGTGGGCTCGCGCGAGGTGCACGACCTGGGCTTTCTCTTCGTGCTCGTGCCCTGCACGCTCGGTCCGCTGGTGCTTCTGGCGGCGGCGCTGCTCGTGAACAACATCCCCGGAACACGGCGCTACCCGGAGGTGTGGTTCTAGGGCGCGGGCGACGAATGGCGCAGTCGTGGCGCTATGCACCGGGCGTCCGGGATTATCATGGTGCCGTGCGCTGCATTCCCGCGCCCCCGACACGGCATCCAATCGCATCCCATCATGGCAACCAGGCTGTTTTCCCGCACCCCCCTGCACGAGCATCCCGAAGCGGCGCAACGCATCCTCGGCGTGGCGCAGCTCGCCCCGGATTCCCCTGAACTCGCCGCGCTGCTCGCGAACGACCCCGCACCGGAAGTGCGCAGCGCGGCGGCGGCGCGCTCGAATGGCCTGGCGGCGCTGGCGGGCGCGTGGGAGCGCGAGACAGATCCTGCCGTGCGCGCCGCGCTGGCTCCTGCTTTCGGCAACGCCCTCGCCACGACGCACGATGGCGCGTCTGCGCGGGCCATCCTCGAATCGCCGACCTGCCCCGATGCCATTCGCGCCGATGTCGCCCGTCGCTCGCCGGAAGCGGAACGTCGCCTGGCGGCCATCGCCGGCCTGCGCGACGAGAGCCTGCTCATCGAGCTGGCTCTCGCGGCGGGGCATGCGGAGACGCGTCTCGCCGCTGCCGAATGCGTGCGCTCTCCCGAGGGCCTGCACGCGCTGGCGGACGCGGCGCGCAACAAGGATCGCGGCGTGGCGCGGCTGGCCAAGCAACGCCTCGAGGCGATGCAGAACCGCGAGGGCCAGGCCAATGCGGCCGACGCGATACTCGCGGAACTGGAGGCGCTCGCCGGGACTCCCGGCCCCATCCTCACGGCGGTGGTGGAGCTGAACCGCCGCTGGCAGGCGCTGGACATGCGCCACGACGCGGCGCGGCTCGAGCGCTGCGAGGCGGCACGGCGCGCCCTGCAGGCGCGTTTCGATCGCGAGCAGGGAGAGCAGCTCGCGCGCACGAAGTTCGATCGGCGCGTGAACGAGTGGGCGGCGGGACTCGCGACTCCCGACGGCCCGGATGCGCTCGTCGGACTGCGCAACGTCCTGGCCGGCCTGCGCGATGAGGCACAGGCCCTGAATGATGCGCCGGCCCTGGCGAAGCTCGCCGAGGCGCAGGGGCGCCTCGAGGACTGGGAAAGGGAACTGCAGGCACTGGCCGCGGCCGAGGCGCTCGTGGTCGAGGCGGAGCGCCTCGCGGCGGACACCTCGGTCGACAACGCCCAGCTGCCCGAGCGCTGGCAGGCGCTCGACCGCGCCATCCGCACGCCCGCGCTGACGCGCCGCTTCGAGGCGGCGCTCGTGGTGGTGGAGCAGCGCCGGCTCGCGCAGGCGCATGCCGCGCGCGAGGAAGCGAGCGTGGCGCGCAGCCGCGTGCACGCCCTGCTGCACACGGCCGAGCAGGCGCTGGCAGCGGGCCAGCTCCATGCGGCGCGCGCGGCCGTCGACGAGATGAAGGCGATCAAGTCCGACGCCGGGACGCTGCCGAAGCCCACGCAGCAGCGCATGGGCCGCGTCGGACAGCAGCTGGGCGAACTGGAACGCTGGGAATCGTTCGGCCAGCACAACGCACGCCTGCAATTGTGCGAGCGCGCCGAGGCGGTCACCGCGCAGGGGCTGGATGCCGCGCGCACCGCGGCCGAGGTGAAGAAGCTGCGCGAGGAATGGAAGACGCTGGACCAGCAGCATGCCGGCGTGCCGCGCGCGCTGTGGGAGCGCTTCGACAAGGCCTGCGAAGCGGCTTACGCGCCGGCGGCGCGGCATTTCGCCGAGCTCGCCGCGCAGCGCAAGGCTGCGCGCAAGCAGCGCGAGGACTTCATCGCGGCCGCGGCCGCCCATGTGCCGGCGCTGCTCGGCGAGACGCCGGACCCGCGCGCCATCGAGCGGTGGCTGCGCGAGACCGACCGCGCATGGCGCGAAGGGGAACTGGGCAGCGTCGATCCCGGCGCCTGGAAGAAGCTCGATGCGCGCCTGAAGGAGGCGCTGTCTCCCCTGCGCGGCGCGCTTTCCGCCTCGCGCGAGGTGGCGAAGTCCGGGCGCCTGGCGCTCATCGCCGAGGTGGAGGCGCTGGCCCCGCGCGCCATGGAGAGGGAGTCCCCCTCGCTGGTCAAGGCGATCCAGGCTCGCTGGCAGGAACACGCGAAGGCGCATCCCCTCGCGCAGCGCGACGAGCGCGCGCTGTGGGAGCGCTTCCGTACCGCCTGCGACGCGCTGTTCGAGGCGCGCCACGCCAAGCGCAAGGAGGAGGACGGCCGCAAGCTCGAGGGCCGCCGTTCCCTCGACGACGTCTGCGCACAGCTCGAGCAGCTGGCGAAGGCTTCCGACAAGGAAGAGAAGGACGTGCGCACCGCGCTGCGCGACCTGCAGGACCGCTGGCGCGCCGGCACCCGCGGGGCCGATCCGTCCCTGCGTGCGCTGGAAGGCCGCTTCAAGAGCGCGGTCCGCGCCGTGGAAGGATCGCTCTCGGCGCGCGTGCGCTCCCGGGAAGCCGCCGTGTGGAAGACGCTTTCCGAGAAGGATCGCCTGTGCGAGACGCTCGAAGCCGCCATCCTCGCGGGAACGGCGGAGACGGCCCCGGCAGCGCTTGCCGAGCAATGGAGCTCCCTGCCCGCATTGCCGTCCGCGTGGGAAAAGAAGATGCTCGCCCGGCGCGACGCCGCCATGGCCGCGATCGCCGACCCCGCGGCGGCCGGCCCGCTGCGCACCCGCATCGAGAAGGGCACGGAAGCACGCCGCGAAGGCCTGCTCGAACTCGAAATGACCCTCGGCGTCGAAAGCCCGTCGGAAATGCAGCCGCAGCGCCTGGCGTTGCAGGTGAAGCTGCTGAAGGAGCGCTTCGGCGGCGCTTCGACGGACGCGGGCTCGGGCAGCGAGCGCCTGTTCTCATGGTGCGCGCAGCCGGGCGTCATCGACGGCCGCGACCGCGAGCGCCGCGACCGGGTTTTCTCCGCGATGGGGCAAACGCGGTAAGGGAAGTGTGTTGGAGTTGTTGACAACACCCAACCGATGTTGTCATAATCTCCATCATGAAGGCGATTGCACTCATCCGTCACCGCATCGTCATGGCGGAGGATGCGTTCGCCGACATTTCCGTGTGGCGAGTCCCTCGGCCCGTGGAGCCAGCCAGGCACGGCTTCAAGTACCGGCTGGCCTATGTGGTGGACGGCCAATGCGTGGTGCTCTACGACAACGAGCGGGGCAAGGGCGATCACCGGCACTTTGGTGCTGCCGAAAAGTCCTATGCCTTTTCGTCGCCCGAAAAATTGCTGGCCGACTTCGAGGCCGACATCAGGAGGTGGAACCGTGAAAACCGTCGTGCTTGAAGTGCGCTCCCTCGCCGCCACCCTGGACGACGCGGGCCGGGCCATGCGATCCGGCCGCGCCGAGCGCGAAGCGCGCATCGGTTTCGCCAGTCCGGAACTGCTCTGGAAGGTGCTTACCGCGAAGCGGTGGGAGCTTCTGAAAGCCCTTTGCGGGGCCGGCCCCGTCTCGATTCGGGAGGCGGCCCGACGCGTGGGCCGCGACGTGAAGGCCGTGCACGGCGATGTCACGGCCCTGCTGAAGGCCGGCGTGCTGAACCGGACCGAAAACGGCTCCGTGGAGTTTCCTTTCGAGACGATCAAGGTCGAGTTCATGCTCCAGGCAGCCTGACCAGATGCTCGAGTTACCCAACCCCTTCGGCGGCGAAGCCGGCGTGATCCGGCTTCTTGAGGCGCAGGATTGCGACCGCGAGGCGATCGTCGATCGCGTGCTCGCCGGCCTGTACGACAAGCCCTTCGTGATCGAGGACGACGGCGCGCGCTGCCTGTATTTCACGCGCGCGTTCATCCAGAGCGAGATGCGCCTGGCGGACCCGTACGCGCTCGAGTTCGCCTACACCCGCAAGATGATGGGGTTCCTGCTCTTCCTGCCCGAGCCGCGCGCGATCCTCATGCTGGGGCTGGGCGGCGGTTCGCTCGCCAAGTACTGCCATCGCCACCTGCCCGCCGCGAGGATCACGGTGGTCGAAGTCGACCCGCAGGTCATCGCCTTTCGCGAGCAGTTCCTCCTGCCTCCCGACGAGGCACGCTTCCGCGTGGTGCAGGCGGAGGCCGCCGGATACGTCGCGCAATGCGACGATCGTCCCGATGTCGTCCTGATCGACGCCTTCGACCGCGACGGCGTCGCGCCGTCGCTATGCACGCGCGAGTTCTACGAGGATGTGCGCGGGCTGCTCGCGGGCAAGGGGTTGATGGTGGCCAACCTCGTCGGCGCGAAGGCCGAGCGCATGGCGCACCTCGCGATGATCCGCCGGGTGTTCGACGGCAACGTGATCCTTCTGCCGGTGGCGGACGACGGCAACTACGTCGCCTTCGCCTTCCGCGACCCGGCCTTCGAGCCGCGCTGGCGCTGGATCGACGAACAGGCGAAGGCGATGCGCGCCCGCTACGGACTCGACTTCCCGAAGTTCGCCGGCAAGCTGGAGAAGAGCCGCAAGCGCGGCCCGCTACCCCTTGTCGGGATCGGCTGAAGTCACCAGCTCGCGCTCGTCGAGCTCCTCCTCGATGAGGCGCGCGGTCTCGTCGTTGATCGCGTCGGCCTGGAGCAGTTCCTGCAGCCGCGCGCGTTCCGCGGCAATGCCGTCGAGCCGCAGCTGGCGGGCCGCGGCGATCCGGTCGCTGCGCATCGCCGCGGTCTCCGGCGGGCTCTCGCGCAGTTCCACCTTGCCCCGGTAGCGCGAGAGCAGGGCATGCGCGAATGCCTTGTCCTCCTCGTGTTCAAGCCGTTGCACGGCCGGCTGCAACGCGGCAATGGCTGCATTGGCGAGCTCCACTCGCGCATGCGCCTCCTCGCGCGGACCTTCCGGGTCGTCCCGGGCCTGCAGGCGCGGGATGATCCAGGGAAGCGCGAGGCCGTTCAACCCCAGCGTGAGGATGATGGTGGCCGCCGCCAGGAAAACGATCAGGTCGCGTTCGGGAAAGGGCGCTCCGGCCAGCGTGACGAGCGGCACCGAAAGCGCGGTCGCGAGCGTGATGGAGCCGCGCACCGCCGCCCAGCCCACGAGGAACATGCGGCGCGGGTCCGGCCCCTCCGCCCCCCCGGCCCATCCCCAGCCGAAGTGGAAGCGCGCGTAGCCCGACGCCCAGACCCAGCCGATGCGCAGCGCCATGAGCACCGCCCACAAGGCGACCGCCCAGTACGCGAGGTGCAGCGCGTCGTGGCTGGCCACGCCGGCGACCATCTGCCGCAGCTGCAGGCCGAGCAGCACGAAGACCAGCCCGTTGAAGAACCAGGCGATCATCCGCCAGACTTCGCGCGCGTGGCGCCGGCTCTCGACGGAGAGCCCCTTCACCTCCTGGCCGCCGGCCCACAGCCCGGAGGCGACGACCGCGAGGATGCCCGAGACGTGCAGGGCCTCGGCCACCAGGTAGGCCGCGTAGGGGACCAGGACCGTGAGCAACGTCTGCACGACGGGATCGTCGTTCTCCATGCGGATGAGGCGCTCGCGTGCCTTGCGCCCGAGCCACTCGATGACGATGCCGACGCACAGCCCGCCGCCCGAGAGGATCACGAACTGGCCCGTCACCAGGTCCATGCTCGTGTGTCCCGCGGCCACCGCGGCGGCCACCGCGAGCTTGAACGCGACGAGCCCCGTGGCGTCGTTGAGCAGGCTCTCGGCGTTGACGATGTGCGTCACGCGCGCCGGCAGCGGCACGGTCGCGGTCGTGGCCACCGTCGCCACGGCATCGGTCGGCGAGACGATCGCGCCGAGGACGAATGCCACCGCGAGCGGAATGCCCGGTATGAGCCAGTGGATGAAGTAGCCCACGGCAACGACCGTGAGCACGACGAGCCCGAGCGCCAGGAGCAGCACGGGCTTCAGGACATGCAGGAGGTCGCGCCGCGGCAGCACACGGG
>CAZOIB010000303.1:0-2229 GCA_964579785.1 uncultured Lysobacter sp.
CATCGTCGGCACGCCGGCGAAGATGGTGACGCCGTGGCGCTGCATGGCGGCAAGCACCGCGTCCGGGTCGAAGCGCGGGATGAGCACGAGCGAGGCGCCGCACCAGAGGGCGGAGTTCATCTGCACGCTCTGGCCGAAGGAGTGGAAGAGTGGCAGCGCGACCAGGTGGCAGTCGGTGCCGTCCATGCGCATGAGCATGGAGGACGCAAAGGCGTGCATCCCCAGGTTGGCGTGGGTGAGCTCCGCCCCCTTGGGCCGTCCCGTCGTTCCCGAGGTGTAGAGGATGACGGCGGTGTCGTTCGCGTCGGTGTCGGCGCAGGTGCCCGTGGCGGGCTGGGCGTGCATGAACGCGCCCAGCGTCGCCACCCCTTCGACCGGCGAAGGTTTCGCGGGGTCGGCGGTGATCATGAAGAACTGCGGGCATCCGCGCCACTGCGTGAAGCCCGCATGCCCCTCGGCCCCCAGCGGCAGCTCCGCGGAGCCCTCGAAGCAGAAGAACGCCTTGGCCTGCGAGTCCTCGAGGTGGTAGGCGAACTCCGGCGCCTTGCACAGCACGCTGAGCGGTACCACCGTCGCGCCGGCCTTGAGGATGCCGTAGTAGACGATGGGAAAGGTCGGCACGTTCGGGCAGGCCAGCGCCACGTTGTCGCCGCGCCCGATGCCCATGGCACGCAGCCCGTTCGCGACCCGGTTCACGGCCGCATCGAGCTCGCCGTAGGTGATGGTCCGGTCGGCAAAGTGGAGTGCCGGCCGGCCGGGGTACAGCTGCGCGCCGCGTTCGAGGCCCAGTGCCAGGTTGATCATCGGCATCCTCCGGGGTGCAGGAAAGAAGGGGAACGGCGCGAGTCGTTCCCGGCCGATGCGGCAATTCTATACGGCGGGCGGCTCGTCCCTGGGAAGCGGGGGTGGCGCCTGCGGCGTGGGGGCCGGCGGCGCCGCCTGCAGCACCGGCTCGATCTTCGTTTCGGCCGCCGCTGGCGGCACGGGCCCCTTCTTCCTGCGCGCGAGCCACCAGATGAGCAGTGCCAGCAGGATGAAAGGCGCCGTGGCGGGCAGCGTCGCGATGAGTATGACCACCGGGATGAAGATGGCGAGCGCCGCGAAGAGCCAGCCCAGCCCGTAGATGATCGCCACGACGATGGCGAGGACCAGCACCAGGACCGCGAACGCGACGGCGATCCCCGCGACGCCGATGGAGGTCCCGCCGATGCCAGTGAAGTTTCCCACCTGCATGGGGATGAATCCCGTCGACACGCCCACCATCAGCAGTCCGGTAACGACCGCGCCGACGACCACGAGCGCGAAGAAGGTGAACGACAGCGTCTTGCGCCAGGCCCGCTCGGCGGTGCCGACCGCGGAAAACACCCTGGCCGCCGTGGTCTTCGCCTCCGCGGATTGCGCGGGCGCGTCATCGGCACCGGCGATGCCCGGCGGGACCGGCGGGACGGCGCGCATCCCGTCCAGCGGCACCTCGATGGTGGCGATGACCCCGTTGGGCGCGTTCGCTTCCAGCGTGAGCTTCGCCGTCTCGCCATAGAGCGCCGCGAGGCGTTCGCGGATGTTGGCGAGCCCCACGCCGGCGCCCACCGTCTCGCCGAAGCCGCGGCCGGTGTCGGACACGGTGACCCGCAGCCGCCCGCCCTGCGCCTGCGCGGAGATCAGCACCGACCCGCCTTCGCGTTGCGGCTCCAGGCCATGCTTGATCGCGTTCTCGACCAGGGACGGCAGCATCAGCGGCGGGAACGGCGTGGCGACGAGGCTCTCCGGCACGGAGATGTCGAAGGCGAGGCGCCTGCCCATGCGCATCTGCAGGATGTTGAGATAGGCGCGCACCAGCTCGATCTCCTGGCCGACCGTGGAGATCGACTCGCGCATCTTCGGCAGCGCGTTCCTCAGGTACTGGATGAGGTGGCCGACCATGGTGTTGGCGCGCGCCGGATCGACCTCGGTCAAGGCCTGCACGCTCGCGAGCGTGTTGTAGAGGAAATGCGGCTCCACCTGCGCCTGCAGCGCCATCAACTTCGCTTCCGTCACCTGCTGGCTCATGCGGTGGTATTCGGCCTCCTTGCGCTTCAGTTCCGCCAGCCGCTGCGCCGCGCGCGAGCGGTCGATGAAGAACTTGGCGACGACCGTGAGGATGAAGATCGGGATGAAAAGCAGGACGAGGGCCGCGCCGATGCCCATCTTCTTCAGGTCGGCGCTGACGTTGTGGCGGATCTGCTGGCGCAC
>CAZOIB010000304.1:0-7645 GCA_964579785.1 uncultured Lysobacter sp.
GGCCTTGCCGGCAGCTTCGCGATCCTCGCCGGCGCGACCGGTGTTGCGCCCGAGGCCATCGGTCCCGTGGCGCTGGCACTGGCCTGGGTGCTCTTCCTGTGGACGCCGCCGCACTTCTGGAGCCTCGCGATCGCCTTCCACGACGACTATCGGGCGGCCAGCGTGCCGATGCTGCCGGTGGTGGTGGGCGATGCCCGCGCGGCGCAGGCCGTGCTGGGCGGCACCGTGGCGCTCGTCGCCTCGTCATTCCTGCCGCTCGCCTTCGGCCTCGGGCCGCTTTACGCGGCAGGCGCAGTCATCGGTGGCGTGCTTTTCCTGCGCGCTGCTGCCCGCCTGGCTGCCGCACCCTCGCGCGCCACCGCCATGGGGAGTTTTCACGCTTCGCTCGCCCAGCTCTCGCTCCTGCTCATCGGCGTGATCGCGGACGCAGCCTGGCGGGGTTAGCCCGCATGGGCAACGAATGCCGACCGCGCTGGCTGCCGACGGCGGCCGCGCTCGCCTTCGGAGTGTTCCTCGGTGCCGCGCTGGCGCGAACGGCATCCGCGGAACCCACCCTGGAGTCGAGCGCGGTTCTCGAACGCAGCCAGCGCGTCATCGGCACCCCGGTGGGGGACTACGCCTTCCGGACGACCGATGGCCGCCCGATGCGCCTGGCGCAGTTGCGCGGGCGCCCGGTCCTGGTGAACTTCGTCTACACCGCCTGCTCGCAGGTCTGCCCGACCACGACCCGCTTCCTCGCGAACGCAGTCACCGAGGCCGACCGCATGCTCGGTCCCGGCCGCTATGCCGTGGTCACCATCGGCTTCAACTACCCCTATGACACGCCCGAGGCCATGGCCGCCTTCGCGCGCGCGCAGGGCATCGACCGCCGCGACTGGCACTTCCTGAGCCCCGAGTCCGGCGTCGTCGAAGGCGTCACGCGCGACCTGGGCTTCAGCTACGCGGCCTCCGCGGGCGGCTTCGACCACCTCACGCAGGTGACGCTGCTCGACGCCGAGGGCCGCGTCGCCGCCCAGGTCTACGGCGAAAACTTCGACATCCCGATGCTGGTGAGCCCGCTCAAGGCGCTGCTCACCAACGCGCCGCTGCCGGCGATCACCGTCGCCCACGTCGTCGAGCGCGTGCGCCTGCTCTGTACCGTCTACGACCCGAGGAGCGGCCGCTACCGTCTCGACTACCGGCTCGTGCTCGAACTCCTGGTGGGCTTCTCCATCATCGTCGCCACGCTCGGCTACCTGCTGCGCGAATGGCAACGGCACCGCCGGCGCCTGCGCGCCGCACTCTGAACGGCCATGCTGAAGCTCCTGCAACGTCTCCTGCAGCGCCTCTTCCTCGTTGCGGAGCGCGCGGCCAACGCCATCTTCGGGGAGGACCTCAACCCCCTCTACCACCTGGGTGCCCTTTCCTACTGGCTGTTCTGGGTGGTGGTGGCGAGCGGACTCTACCTCTACGCGTTCTTCGACACCAGCGTCACCGGGGCCTACAGTTCGGTCGAGGCCCTCACGCACGACCAGAAGTGGATCGGCGGGATCCTGAGGAGCCTGCACCGCTATGCCTCCGACGGCATGGTGCTGACGATGGTGCTGCACCTCACGCGCCACTTCGCCTTCGACCGCCACCGCGGCTTCCGCTGGTTCTCCTGGGTGAGCGGCATCGTCCTCCTCTGGCTCGTCTACGCGGCGGGCATCAACGGCTACATGCTGCCGTGGGACCGGCTGGCGCAGTTCACGGTCGTCGCGACGGCCGAGTGGTTCGACGCGCTCCCCGTGTTCAACGGGCTGCTGATGCGCAACTTCCTCGACGCGGACAGCGTGAACGACCGCTTCTTCTCGCTGCTCTCCTTCCTGCACATCGGCCTGCCGCTGGGCGTGCTGGCGCTGCTCTGGATCCACACGCACCGCGTCCCGCAGGCGAAGACCACCCCCCCCGCGGGCCTGATGGCCGGCCTGGGCGTGGCGATGATCGTGCTCTCGGTGGCCAAGCCGGCGCTCAGCCAGGCGCCCGCGGACCTGGCGACGATGGCGGCGACAATCGAGTTCGACTGGTTCTACCTGCCGACCTACGCGCTGATGTACCGCTGGTCGCCGGATGCGGTGTGGCTGCTCACCGGCGGCCTCACCGTGCTCGCGGCGCTGGCGCCCTGGCTGCCACCCAAGTTCGGCCGGCGCGAGTTGCGCGCGTTTCACGTGCTGGCCCTCCCCGACAACCGCATCGTCCCGGTCAAGGAGGACGAGTCGCTCCTCGACGCCTGCCTTCGGGACGGGCTGCCGATGGCCTTCGATTGCCGCAACGGCGGCTGCGGCGTGTGCAAGTGCACGGTGTTGCACGGCGAAGTCGAGATGGGCGCCTTCCAGCCGAGCGCTCTCTCCGCTGCCGAGCGCGAGGCGGGCAAGGTGCTCGCCTGCGTCACCAAGCCGCTCTCCGATGTCGAGATCGAATACGTGCCCACCGCAACTGCGGTGCGCCCGGCGACCGTGCACGAAGCGCGCGTGGCGTCGATGGAACTCCTCGCGCCCGACGTGATGCGCCTGCGCCTCGAAGTGGAAGGCGGCAGCCGCATCCCCTTCTACGCCGGCCAGTACATCAACATCCTGCTCGAGGACGGGCAGAAGCGCGCCTTCTCCTTCGCCACCGCCCCGCACGTGGCGGGCCCGATCGAGCTGCACATCCGCCGCATCGAGGGCGGACGCTTCACCACGCAGGTCTTCACGCAGATGCAGGTGGGCGACCGCCTGCGCTTCGAAGGGCCGGTCGGCTCCTTCTTCCTGCGCGAGGAGGGCGACAAGCCGGTCATCTTCGTCGCCGGCGCCACCGGCTTCGCGCCGGTGAAGAGCATGGTCGAGCACGCCTTCCACGCCGGCGTGAAGCGCCCGATGGTCCTGTACTGGGGCACGCGCCGGCTGGCCGACATGTACCTGCGCGAGCTTCCCGAACGCTGGGCGGCGGAACATCCCGAATTCCGCTTCGTGCCGGTGCTCTCCGAGCCTGCACCGGAAGACGCCTGGCAGGGCCGCACCGGCCTCGTCCACGAGGCGATCCTCGCCGACTACCCGGATCTCGCCGGCCATCGCATCTACGCCTGCGGCTCGGTGAAGATGGTGGAGGCGGCGCAGCCCGCATTCGCCCGCCACGGGCTCTCGCCCGACGACTGCTTCTCGGACGCCTTCAAGCTGGCGCCGCGCATCCACACGCAGGACGCGGACTTCGTCCGCCTCGGGGGGCGCGCATGAACCCGGTGCTGCGCTACGGCCTGCAGGCGGTGCTCTACGGCGCGTTCGCGGCGACGCTGGGCTACCTGTCGACATCGCCGGCATTCGAGCCGCTGCCGCCCGGTCACGCCCTCATCCGCCTGTCGCTCAACCACGCCGGGCAGCGCAAGGTCGCCTGCCGCACGCGTACGCCGGAGGAACTCGCCAAGCTCGCGCCCAACATGCGCGCCGCCGAGGACTGCTCGCGAGAACGCGCGCCAGTACGCATCAAGCTCGAACTCGACGGCGCATCGATGGCGGACATCGTGGCTCCCCCCGCGGGACTGTCGCGCGACGGCGCTTCCGTCGCCTACCGGCGCATCCCCGTGGCCGCCGGCAAGCACCGCCTGCGCGTCGCGATCGCCGACGACGCCGCCGGCACCTACGACCGCGTGCGCGAGGAGGAGGTCGTGCTCGAACCCGGGCGAGTCCTGGTCATCGACTTCGAGCCGGGCAAGGGCGGCATCCTTCTGCGTTGAGGGACAGCCGGACATTCCATGAACTTCGCCGCCCTCGCCCTTCCCGTCCCCGGCCGCGCTGCCATGGCCGTCGAGCGGCTCGACCGGCTCTTCGACCTGGCTTTCGGGCAACGCCTGAATCCGTGGCGCCACCTGGGGGCGCTGGGCTTCTGGTTCTTCTGGATCTGCTGCGCGTCGGGGATCTGGATCTACGTCGGCTTCGACACCAGCGCCACCGGGGCCCGGGAAAGTCTCGCGGCGATGGATCGCGGCGAATGGCCGCTGGGCACCTTCGCCCGCGCGCTGCATCGCTACAGCGCCGACGCCCTCGTCCTCGTGAGCCTGCTGCACCTCGCGCGCGAACTGGCACGCCGCCATTACGCCGCATTCCGCCTCTTTGCCTGGCTCACCGGGCTCGTCGTGCTGGTACTGATGTTCGCCGCCGGCATGGGCGGCTACTGGCTGCCGTGGGACCAGCTGGCGCAATGGAGCCTCACGGCCACGACGGAATGGTTCGATGCGCTGCCGGTGTTCGACGGCGCGCTCACGCGCAACGTCATCGCCGCGGACCAGGTGAGCGACCGCTTCTTCTCCCTCCTCATCTTCCTGCACATCGGCCTGCCGCTCGCCATGCTCGGCGCGATGTGGGCGCACGTGCAGCGCGTGAGCCCGGCGCGCACGCATCCGCCCGGGGCGCTCGCCTGGGGGTCCGCGATCACGCTGGCCGTGCTGTGCCTGGCGAAGCCGATCTCGCTCATGCCGCCGGCGGACCTGGGGCTGCTTCCCGCGCGCATCCCGCTCGACTGGTTCTACCTGTTCCCCCACCCGCTCATGGCCGCTCTCGGCGCCGATGGACTCTGGTTCGCCGCAGTCATCACGCTTGGTCTTCTGGCACTGCTCCCGTATGCGACGCGCGTCCCGCGCGCGCCGGCGGCCCGCGTCAACCTCGACAACTGCAACGGCTGCGCGCGCTGCTTCGCCGACTGCCCCTATGACGCCGTGGTGATGGTGCCGCGCACCGACCAGCGGCCGCACCCGCGGCAGGCCCGGGTCGACCCCGACCTTTGTGCCGGATGCGGCATCTGCACCGGGGCCTGCCCGTCGTCCACCCCGTTCCGCCGCGGCGAGCAACTCGCGACCGGGATCGACATGCCCTCGGCCGCGATCGGCGACCTGCGCGCGCAACTCGAGGCGCGCACCGCGGCGCTGACGGAAGGCCCGCGCATCGCCGTCTTCGGCTGCCGCTGGGGCGCCGACGTGACACGCCTCGACGGCACCGGCACTGCCGCCGTCTCCTTCCTTTGCGCGGCGATGGTGCCGCCGTCGTTCGTCGAATACGCCCTGCGCGCCGGCGCGGACGGTGTGCTGGTCGCCGGCTGCCGCGAGGGGGACTGCGAATTCCGCGTCGGCGATCGTCTCGCCGCCGAGCGGCTCGATGCCCGCCGTGTGCCGGCCTTGCGTTCCACCGTGCCGCGCGAGCGCGTGCGCTTCGTGCATGCCGGCGTCACCGATCTTGCCGCGTTGCGCGCGCAGCTCGAATCCTTCCGTAACCACCTCGCATCCCTCGGGCCGCAAGCGGCCCGTCACGGGTTGCCCCCCAAGCGCCAGGAGAAACGCCATGGCTAGCCTCCCCTCCGCCCGCCTTCCCGCCGCTGCACCAACGCTCGCCCCCTCCAGCCCGGCCTATGGCCTGACCGTCGCGCGCGATGCCTCCGCGCGCCTGGCCACCGGATGGCTGGCGCTGGGAGTCGCCGCCCTGGTCGGCTCGGGGATCTTCTCGCTGCTTCTCGTGCTCGCGCGCACGCCGGGGCTCAAGGAAGTCTTCCCCGTCGCCAACTTCTTCCAGGTGGCGCTGGTCGCGCACGTCGACCTCTCGGTGCTGGTGTGGTTCGTCTCCTTCGCGGGCGTGCTCTGGAGCCTCGCCTGCGACGGCCGCGCGATCGGCCTCGGCTGGACGGCGCTGGCGCTCTGCGGCGCGGGTACCGTGGCCCTGTGCGTGGCGCCGCTGGCGCCGCATGCCGTGCCGGTGCTGGCCAACTACATCCCGGTCATCGACAACGCGGTCTTCCTCGGCGGCCTGCTGGCCATCGGCGCGGGAGTGGCGCTCGCCGTCGTGCGCACGTTCTGGTCGGCGCGGCTGTCCACCGCCGCGCTGGACGGCGAGGCGGCCATCCGCTGGGGCGCGCTGGGTTCCGCGGTCGCGACCGCCGTCGCGCTGGCCGCGTTCTTCTGGTCCTGGCAGGAAGTCTCGCCGCATCTCGAGCGCAAGGCCTACTTCGAGCTGCTCTTCTGGGGCGGCGGCCACGTGCTGCAGTTCACCTGGACGCTCCTCATGCTGGCCGGCTGGCTGTGGCTCGCCTCCGCGCTCAAGCTGCCCGTGGCGCTCTCGCCGCGCGTCACGCTCCTCGTCTTCACCATCGCGCTCGCCAGCGTCTTCGTGACGCCGGCCATCTACGTGGCGCACCCGGTGGCCTCGGTCGAGCACCACAAGCTGCAGACCTGGCTCATGCGCTTCGGCGGCGGGCTCGCGATACCGCCCATCCTCCTCGCGCTGCTCTGGTCCATGCGCCGGCTTCCGGCCCTGGACGCGCAGTCGCGTCCCCTCTTCGGGGCACTCGCCGCCTCGATCGGGCTCTTCGCCGCCGGCGGCCTGATCGGCTTCGCGATCAGCGGCCCCAACGTGAAGATTCCGGCGCACTACCACGGCTGCATCGTCGGCGTGACGCTCGCCTTCATGGGCCTCGCCTATCACCTGCTTCCGCAACTCGGGTTCGCCGCCCCACGCTCGCGGCTGGCCGCGTGGCAGCCGTGGCTCTACGGCGGCGGGCAGCTCGCGCACATCGTCGGCCTGGTGTGGTCGGGAGGCTACGGCGTGGAGCGCAAGGTCGCCGGCGCGGCGCAGGTGCTGCGCACGCCGCAGGAAGTGGCGGGCATGGCCCTCATGGGACTGGGCGGGCTGGTCGCGATCGCCGGCGGCCTGGCTTTCGTGGTGGTGGTCGTCGGCGCGCTGCGGCGCCGTTGCGGAGAAGCAAGCCGGTGAACGGCGAGACTCTCGCGCGCGACGCGCGGACGCTGGCGATCACGGCGGCGGCCTGCACCGCGCTCGTGTTCGTGGTGATCGCCGCCAGCGCCTGGCTGCGATTGTCTCCCGCAGACCTGCCGTGCCCGCCAGCGGGATGCGAAGGATTCACACTCGCGGATGCCGTTCGCATCGCGCACCGCGTGGCGGCGATGGCCGTCTCGATCCTGGCTCTCGTCATCGCCGCTCTCGCCTGGAAGGCTCCCGCCGCCTGGGGGAAGCGCACGGCGGCCCTCGCGATCATCGTGCTGGTGGCCGTGCTCGCGGTCGTCGGGCGGCAATCGTCGGGCTCGGTGCTGCCCGCGGTGACGCTGACCAACCTCCTCGGGGGCCTGACCCTGCTTGCAGTCACCGCGGGCCTCGCCGCCGCGTCCCGTGCGCCGGCTGGACGCATCGACCTTGCCTCCCTGACCGCGGCCGCGCTGCTCGCCGGTGCCATCGTGAGCGGCGCCTTCTCGTCCGCATTCCCTGCGCGGGATGCGCCGGCCATCGGACTCGTCCATCATGTCCTGGCGTGGACCACCTACGTCGCCTGGGGCGCGCTCGCCATCCGCGCGCCCGCGACGGCAACGGGCCGCCTGTCCACCTGGCTCACCACGGGCCTGCTGACAGGGCTGGTCCTCCTCGCCGTGACCTGGCCCCAGGCGCGCTGGCTGCACAATTTCCTGACCGCCGCCGCACTCGTCACCGCTCTCGCCGCCGCCGTCGCATCGCGCGGCACCGCCCACGGCACCCCAATCTCGACACGGCAGGTGCCGACCGGGACCTGAGCGGGCGGCGCGGTATCATGGGTGCATTCCCAGCCCCGTGCGCCAGGCCTTCATGCAACCCGGAGAACCCCGGACGAAGGGACCGGACAT
>CAZOIB010000305.1:0-9437 GCA_964579785.1 uncultured Lysobacter sp.
GGCGTCAAGGTGAAGAACATCCGCCTCGTCGAAGGCGACCACGACATCGACTGCAAGATCGAGGGCATCGGCCCGATGAAACTGAAGTCGGAGTTCGTCCGCAAGGCGTGACCGCCGGCGGGCACGTCATTCCCGCCTACCGGCGGGAAAGGCCTTCGATCAGGTGCATGCCGGTGCGCACCCCGGCCAGGTAGAGCGAGACCTTGGTCGATTCGTTGGGGGCGTGGTTGTTCTCGTCGTAGGGCGCCAGGGGCACGACGATCGACGGCAGCCCGAGGAGCCTGGTGAAGACGTAGTCGGGCGTGGTGCCGCCGAGACTCGGCACCACCAGCGGCTCGCGGCCGAAGCCCTTCGCGACGGCCTGCTTCACGACAGGGACGAAGGGATCGTCGAGCGCGGTGCGCGATGCGGGTGTGGACTTGAGTTCGCGGATATCGATGTTGGCGTAGCCGCGATCCGCCGCGAACTTGCGCACTGCCGCCAGCACCTGCGCCGGATCCTGCCCGCCCACCATCCGGATGTCCGCCTTGGCGAGCGCCTCCCGGAAGATGATCGTCTTGTGCCCGGAACCGGTGTAGCCGGACGCGAAGCCCGAGACGTTGAAGGCGGGGCGCAGCATCAGGCGCTCGTGGAAGGTCGCCGCATTCGCGACGGTCGGCGCCACGCCCATGCTCGCCATCACGCCATCCCGGTCGAGCGGAAGGGTCTGCACCGCCGCCAGCTCGGCAGGCGTGACGGTCACGTCGGCGTAACCCGCGCCCGGCACCAGCAGGCGGCCGTCGCGGTCGACCATCTCCGCCAGCAGGTGGATCAGGTCGAGCGTCGGATTGGGTGCGATGCCGCCGAAGTTGCCGGAGTGGAGATTGCGCTTCGCGCCCGTGGCCGCGAACTCGAGCCCGAGCACGCCGCGCACGCCCATGAGCAGCACCGGCTGGTCGTTGGGGAACATCGGACCGTCGGAGTAGCAGCAGAGGTCCGCGCGCAGCATCTCGCGGTTGGTCTCCACGAATTCCGGCAGCGGGCGGCTGCCTGTTTCCTCGTTGCCTTCCAGCACCACCTTGATGCGGATGGGCAGTTCGCCATGCAGTTCGCGGTAGAGGGCGATGGCATTGAGGAGTGCCAGGTGCTGGCCCTTGTTGTCGCCCGTGCCGCGGCCCCAGATGCGGTCGCCGTCGACGACGGGCTGCCAGGGGTCTCGAGCCCAGCCCTCCGCCGCGCCGTCGGCAGGGTATACGTCGTAATGGCCATAGCTGAGCCAGGTGAAGGGCGCGTCCTTGGGGCCGATCTCGCCATAGACGATGGGATGGTGCGCGGTGGGAAGGACCTGGACCTCGAATCCCCAACGCTGCATGCGCGTGCGCAGGAACTCGACCGCCGCGGCGATGCCCTCGCCGGTCAGGCTTACCGACGGGATGCGCGCGCTTTCGAGCAGGGTCGCGACGAGTGCATCCGCGCGGTCGCGGACCGCCGCCTCGATGGACGCGATCACTCGTCCACCGCGGCGGTGACTTCCACCTCGATGGCAAAGCCATGATGCAGCTCGTTCACCGGCACGACGCTGCGGGCGGGGCGGTGCTCGCCGAAGAACTCCCCGTAGATCTTGTTCACCGCCGGCCAGTGCGCGATGTCGGAGACATACACGGTGCAGCGCAGCACGCGGTCGCGGCGGCTGCCGCAGGCGTGCAGCACGCGATCGACGTTCTGCAGCACCTGCCGCGTCTGCTCCTCGATCGTGCCGGACTTGCGATCGGGGTCTCCGGGCACGTGCGGCAGCTGCCCGGCGAGGTAGGCGATGCCGTGGTGGACGACGGCATGCGAATAGTGGCCCGCGGGCGCGTCGAGGCCGGGAGCGTTCAGGGTTTCGAGGACTCTCATGGGGCTTGTCTCCGTTACCAGCCGCCGAAGCGCGGCCACCGGGCGTCGATCCCGGGGCCGTTGCGCACGACATGGTAGGCGTCATGCTGCGCCGCGGTGGCACAGGCGTGGTTGGGAAGGATGCGCAGGCGCGTGCCGACAGGATACCGCGCGAGGTCGAGTGGTGCGCCGCCGCGCCGGCTGACGATGCCGTGCTCCTGGTTGGCGTCGGCGACGACCAGGTCGCCGATCACCTGGCCGTCCTCGCCGCACACCAGCCCGTAGCCCTGGTCGACAGGCTGCTTCGCCGTGCCGCGGTCGCGCGACAGCGCCATCCAGCCGCCGTCGGTGATGATCCAGCCTTTCTCGCGCTGGTGGCCGATGACGGTGGCGAGCACGCTCAGGGCGATGTCGTCGACGCGGCAGACGCCCAGGCCGGCCATCACCAGGTCGTGGAAGACGAAGACGCCGGCGCGCACTTCCGTCACTCCTTCCAGGCTGCGCGCGAACGTGGCGGTGGGAGTCGAGCCGACGCTGACCACGGGCGAGGCGAAGCCGGCCGAACGCAGCGCGGCCGCGCTCCTCACCACCGCGCCACGTTCCTTCTCCGCCATCGCCGCGATGGCCTCGGTCGAGCGGCAGTTGTAGGAGTCGCCCGCGTGCGTCATCACGCCGCGCAGTTCGGCGCCCCTGGCGAGCGCCTTGGCGATGTCGAGGAGCTCCGGGTCGCCGGGCTTCACGCCGGCACGGTGCCCGTCGCAGTCGATCTCGATGAGGGCGGGAATGCCGGCCTTGCGCGCGGCGACCGCTGCGGCGGCCTCGACGTTGTCCAGGACGACGCAAAGGTCGGCGCCGCGGCTGCGGAGCGCCAGCACATGGTCGAGCTTTCCGGGTGCGATGCCGACCGCATAGAGGATGTCGGTGACGCCGTGTGCCAGGAACTGCTCGGCTTCCTTGAGCGTGGAGACCGTGATCGGCCCCGCGGGCGTCTCCATGAGGATGCGCGCGACCTCGATGGACTTGCAGGTCTTCACGTGCGGGCGCAGGCCCGCTCCCAGCGTGGCGAGATGCGCCTTCAGGCGTGCGACGTTGGCCTCCATGCGGCCCGCGTCGAGGACGAGGCGCGGCGTCTCGAGGTCCAGGAGACGCATCGCGACGCCAGCGCCGGGGGAGGGGTTCAGCCCAGCGTGCCCGAGAGCGACTCGAAGCGGCTGCGCATGACCGGGGGCAACCGGTCGCCGAGCTTGTCGAAGAACTCGCGGTGCAGCGGCATTTCCTGCGTCCACATCGCCTTGTCGATGGACGAAATGGCGAGGTACTTGTCGGCGCCGAAGGAGTCGAGGCCGCGCCAGTCGATGTCCTTGTGCTTCGGCACGTAGCCCCACGCGGTGCGCTCGGCATCGGCGATGCCCTCGACACGTTCCACGACCCACCGCAGCACGCGCATGTTCTCGCCGTAGCCGGGCCAGACGTACTTGCCCTGGGCGTCCTTGCGGAACCAGTTCACCATGTACATCTTGGGCGGATAGGGAACCTTGCGCCCCATCTCGATCCAGTGGGCGAAGTAGTCGCTGATGTTGTAGCCGCAGAAGGCGAGCATCGCGAAGGGGTCGCGGCGCACCACGCCGACCTGCCCCGTGATGGCGGCGGTGGTCTCGGAGCCGAGGGTCGCGGCCATGTAGACGCCTTCGTCCCAGGTGGCGGCTTCCGTCACCAGCGGAACCGTGGAGGAGCGCCGGCCGCCGAAGATGAAGGCGGAAATGGGAACGCCGTTGGGATCGTCCCAGGCCGGGTCGATCGACGGCGACTGCGTGGCCGCGACGGTGAAGCGCGAGTTCGGGTGCGCAGCCGGGCGACCGCAGCCCGGCGTCCACTCCTTCCCGGTCCAGTCGGTGAGCTTCGCGGGCGGCTCCCTGGTCATGCCTTCCCACCAGACGTCGCCTTCCGGCGTGAGCGCCACGTTGGTGAAGATGGTGTTGGTCTTGATGGCTTCCATGCAGTTCGGGTTGGTGTCGTAGCCCGTGCCCGGCGCCACGCCGAAGAAGCCGGCTTCCGGGTTGATGGCGTGCAGGCGGCCGTCCTCGCCCGGCTTGATCCAGGCGATGTCGTCGCCGATGGTCGTCACCTTCCAGCCCGCGAAGGCCGGCGGCGGGATGAGCATGGCGAAGTTGGTCTTGCCGCAGGCGCTCGGGAAGGCGGCGGTCACGTAGTGCTTCACGCCGTCGGGGGATTCCACGCCGAGGATCAGCATGTGCTCGGCGAGCCAGCCCTGCTCGCGCCCCATCACGGAAGCGATGCGCAGCGCGAAGCACTTCTTGCCCAGGAGCGCGTTGCCGCCGTAGCCGGAGCCGTAGGACCAGATCTCCTTGTCCTCGGGGAAATGCACGATGTACTTGTGGTCCTTGTTGCAGGGCCAGGTGACGTCCTTCGCGCCCGGCTCCAGGGGTGCGCCGACGGAATGCACGCAGGGCACGAAGCTGCCGTGGTCGCCGAGGGTGGCGAGAACGGCAGCACCCATGCGCGTCATCAGCTTCATGTTGACGGCCACGTAGGCGCTGTCGGAGATCTCCACGCCGATGTGCGAGATGTGCGAGCCGATGGGGCCCATGCTGAAGGGCACCACGTACATCGTGCGGCCGCGCATCGAGCCCTTGAAGAGGCCCTTGAGGGTCGCGCGCATCTCGGCGGGTTCCACCCAGTTGTTGGTGGGACCTGCGTCGTCCTTGTTCCGCGAGCAGATGAAGGTGCGATCCTCGACGCGGGCGACGTCGGAGGGATCGGACAGCGCGAGGTAGGAATTGGGCCTCAACTTCCCGTCCAGCCGCCGGAACGTCCCGGCCTGGACGAGCTCGGCGCAGAGGCGGTCGTACTCATCCTCGGAGCCGTCGCACCAGTAGATGCTTTCCGGCTGCGTGAGAGCGGCGATGTCCGCGACCCACTTGAGCAGCTCGGCGTTGCGCGTAGGGGCGGCTCCCGGCACCGGGGCGGCTTGGGCGTGCATGGTCGTCTCTCCGAGAAAGTGCCGGCTGTCACGGGAGTGGCGCCAGCTTGAAATGTGAGGGAAATTATCGCACAGCGACCCAGGCGCCGCACTCCCGGAGAAAAGGGGCCAGGCGCGACTGCCGGCCGACTCGTCGGGGCGAGTCCAAAAATCGAGCCTGGCCCCTTTTCGGGATATTCTTCGTCATCGCGGTCGGGTCGGCTGCCATGCCGGGGAGGAGGTCGCATGATCAAGAAGCTCGGGATTGCCTGCTTCCTGCTCCTCGGGATCGCCATCATCGCCACGGGCGCCATCCGCGAGGACTGGAAGCTGGCGGGCATGGGGATCGCCATCATCGTCGTGGGCGTGGGCGTGATCGTGCTCGCCATGACCGTGTTCAAGCGGCAGATGGACACCAGGGCGATCATCGGCGCCGATCGCGTCCTCGATTCCATCAAGGCGTCCATCGCCTCCGGCAAGGTGAGGACCCGCGAGGAAATCCTCGACGCGCAGGTGCGTTACCTCTGCAGGACGGGCGACGTCCACGGCGCCGTCGTGCTCGCCAACCGGGCCGTGACGGTCGCGGAGAAGGTGCACGGCAAGGGCTCCGCCGAAATGGTGCGGATGCTCTCCTGGGCCGGGGCGAGCTTCGCCATCGCCGAGCGGTTCGCCGAGGCCGAGCCGCTCTTCTCCCGGGCCGCGATGCTCATGGAGTACGGGCAGGGTCACGACCAGCGCGATCTGGCGAGACTCCTGCGCCAGCTTGCCGAGGTGCGCATGCGCCTCGGCCAGTTCGACCGCGCCGAGGAGAGCTGCAAGAGCCTGGTGGGCGCGATGGAAAGGGCGGTGGGACCCGACTCGCCGGAGCTCGCCGCAACCTACGAAGACCTCGCCGAACTCTTCCGGCGCGCGGGCGGGGTGAAGGCGAAGGTCGTCGCGATGCAGCGCATGGCCCAGGACATCCGTTCGGGCAAGGGCGCCGCGCGCGCCGCAGCCTAGCCGCCCGGCTGGCGGCCGTAGGTGCGGAAGCGCTCCACGATGCGCGCCATCTCCACCTCGTCGAGGATGGTGGGCTCCTCCACCTGGATGGCCTGCCAGTAGAGGCGCGCCAGCGCCTCCACCTTGTCGGCCAGGCGCAGGGCGTCGTCGAGGTCCGGGCCGAAGGCGATCGCGCCGTGGTGGGCCAGCAGGCAGGCGCGCCGTCCCTCCAGGGCCGCCACGGCGACCTCCGAAAGCTCCTGCGTGCCGAAGGTCTTGTACGGCGCACAGCGGATGTCGTTGCCGCCGGCGAAGGCGACCTCGTAGTGGAAGGCGGGAATCCCGCGGCCGAGGCAGGCGAGCGTGGTCGCGAAGGCCGAGTGCGTGTGCACCACGGCTCCGGCCTCGGGCCGGCTCGCGTAGATGTCGCGATGGAAGCGCCACTCGCTCGACGGCGTGCGGTGCCCCTTCTTGATGCCCGCCATCGTCATGTGCACCAGGTCGGCGGGTTCGAGCTCGTCGTAGGGCATGCCCGAGGGCGTGACGATGAAGCCGCCCTCGATGCGCGCGCTCACGTTGCCGGAGGCGCCCTGATTGATGCCGAGGGCGTTCATGCGCCGCGCGGTGGCGACGATGCGTTCGCGCAGGGTGACGTCCCTCATGGGGTTACGGCCCTTCCGGCGCGCTCGCGGGGAGCCAGCGCCGCCAGTGCATCCTCCGTCGCCGCGAAGATGCCCTTCTCCGTGACGATGCCCGTGACCAGTCCGGCGGGCGTCACGTCGAAGGCGGGGTTCGCCACTGCGGTCGACGCGGTGGCGATGGCGAAGCTGGCCGGCCGGCCGGCAGCGTCGAGACCGCGCACCATGCGGACTTCGTCGGCGCTGCGCTCTTCGATGGGAGTGGAAGCGAGCCCGTCCGCGAGCGTCCAGTCGATCGTGGGGGTGGGCACCGCGACGTAGAACGGGACGCCGTTGTCGCGCGCGGCCAGGGCCTTCAGGTAGGTGCCGATCTTGTTCGCGACGTCGCCGCGGCGCGTCACGCGGTCCGCGCCCACGAGGACCAGGTCGACCTTGCCGTGCTGCATGAGATGGCCGCCGGCGTTGTCCGCCACCAGCGTGTGCGGCACGCCGTGGCCCGCGAGCTCCCAGGCGGTGAGCAAGCCCTGGTTGCGCGGGCGCGTCTCGTCCACCCAGACGTGCACGGCGATGCCCTGGTCGTGCGCCATGTAGACGGGGGCGAGTGCGGTGCCCCAGTCGACCGTGGCGATCCAGCCCGCATTGCAGTGCGTGAGGATGTTCACCGTGCGGCCGCGCGTGGCGTGCTCGCGTTCGATGAGCGCGAGGCCGTGGCGTCCAATTGCCGCATTGATCGCGGCATCCTCGTCCGCGATGGCCTGTGCCAGCGACCAGGCGGCGGCCTCGCGATGCGCGGGGGCGAGCCCGGCCAGCGCTGCGCGCATGCGGTCCAGCGCCCAGGCGAGGTTCACGGCCGTGGGCCGCGTCGCGGTCAGGCGCGCGCAGGTCTTCGCCAGGGAGGTGTCGGACGCGTCGCGGGACATGGCCAGCGCCAGCCCGAAGGCGGCGGTCACGCCGATCAGCGGCGCTCCGCGCACGCGCATCGTCTCGATGGCTTCCGCGACGGCCTCGGGCGAATCGAGCGTGCGCGTCTCGAACGCGTAGGGCAGGTGCGTCTGGTCGATGATGTGCACCGGCCCGCCCGGCTTCTCGGCCCACAGGCTGCGGTAATGGCGGTCGCCGACTTTCACGCGGGCATTTTCGCATGCCGGACGCGCGCTGTTGACGCCGGTCAAGCTCCCCGTTGCCGCGCGGAGTAATTGATAGGAGACTGGGCCGGCAACGGCAGTCCCACTTCCACGGCCGGCCGGAAAGGAACCCCGATGTTCATCGAGTCCGCAAGAATCCCCCGTCCTATCCTCTTCGCCGCCTTGCTGGCTGCCGGTTGCGCCACGGTGGCACCGCCGCCGACCGAACTGCCCGAGGTGCGGCCGGGTTACGTGGCCGGATACCTGCAGCCTGCCGAGCTTCCCGATGGCGTGGCGCTGCTCCCCCCGCCACCGGCAGCGGGGTCCGCCGCCGTGGCTGCCGACGAAGAGGCGTATCGGGCAACCCGCAGGCTGAAGGACACGCCGCGGTGGACGCTGGCGGCGAAGGATGCCGAGTTGCGCTTCCCGCAGGCGACTGAAGTGTTCTCCTGCGCTATCGGCATGGCGATATCGGCGGAGAAGACGCCGCACCTCAACATGCTCCTGCGCCGCGTGCGCATGGATTCGAGTCGCGCCAACGACAAGCCCAAGGAACACTACAAGCGTCCGCGCCCGTTCATGGTGACGAAGGAAGCCTCCTGCACGCCGAAGGGTGATCCCAAGGCAAAGCCCGATTCCTATCCCTCCGGCCATGCGTCGATCGGCTGGGCCTGGGCGCTGACGCTTGCCGAAGTGGCGCCGGATCGGGCCGACGCGATCCTGGCCCGCGGGCTCGCCTACGGACAGAGCCGCGTGATCTGCGGCGTGCACTATCGGAGCGACGTGGAGGCCGGAAGGGTGATCGGCGCGGCGACGGTGAGCCGCCTGCATGCCAACCCGGTGTTCCAGGCGCAGGTTGCGGAAGCGCGCAGGGAAGTCGAGGCGGCACGGGCTGCCGGTGGCAAGTCTCCGCTCGACTGCGCGGCCGAAGCGCGGGCCCTGGCCCTCGGCAAGTAGAACAAGGGGACGCTACCCTTCGGCAAAGGGTCGCTTCCCCTTTGCCCGACCCCCTTTTGCGGTTCCCGGTAAAATACAAATTTCCAGCCGGGGGATCGCAATGACCAAGTATGTATTCGTGACGGGTGGGGTGGTCTCCTCCCTCGGCAAGGGCATCGCCGCCGCCTCTCTCGCCGCGATCCTCGAATCGCGCAAGATCAAGGTGTCGCTGGTCAAGCTCGACCCCTACATCAACGTCGATCCGGGCACGATGTCGCCGTTCCAGCACGGCGAGGTGTTCGTGACGGAAGACGGCGCGGAGACCGACCTCGACCTCGGCCACTACGAGCGCTTCATCTCCTCGAGGATGAAGAAGCTCAACAACTTCACCACCGGCCAGATCTACGAGCGGGTCATCAACAAGGAGCGGCGCGGGGACTACCTCGGCGGCACCGTGCAGGTGATCCCGCACATCACCGACGAGATCAAGGCGAGCGTGAAGGCCGCGTGCAAGGACGTCGACGTCGGCATCATCGAGATCGGCGGCACGGTGGGCGACATCGAGTCGCTGCCGTTCCTCGAGGCCATCCGCCAGATGGGCATCGAGGAAGGCCGCACCAACACCTGCTACATGCACCTGACGCTCGTGCCGCACCTGGCGAGCGTGGGCGAGATCAAGACCAAGCCCACGCAGCATTCCGTGAAGGAACTGCGCGAGATCGGCATCCAGCCCGATGTCCTGCTGTGCCGCGCAGACCGCTGGCTGCCCGACGACGAGCGCCGCAAGATCGCGCTCTTCACCAACGTCGAGGAGCGCGCGGTCATCTCGGCCATCGACGTCGACTGCATCTACAAGATTCCCGGCAACCTGCACGCCCAGGGTCTGGACGACATCGTTCTCAAGAAGCTTGAAATCGAGGCACCCCC
>CAZOIB010000306.1:0-5594 GCA_964579785.1 uncultured Lysobacter sp.
CGATTCCCGACGCGCTCGTCAAGGACATCCCCGCCGAGTGGCTGCGCAAGCTCGCCGAGCGCAATCTCTCGGAGGAGGAAAAGCGGCTGGTCGAGGCGCTCGGCGGCTGGGACAAGCTCATGGAGACGCTCCGCCAGCGCCTCGAGGAGCAGAAGGGACGCCACCAGGGCGGCTCGAAGTGGATCGGCACGGCGGGCACTTCACCCTTCGGCGCCTACGGCTACAACCCGGAGGGCATGCGCATCGGCCAGGACCGCTCGCGCAACCGCCGTGCGGTGAAGGTCTGGGACCAGCGCGAGTTCCGCGACTACGACGGCGACCGCGAGCTGGGCGTGCGCAACATCAAGCTGGCGCTGCGGCGGCTGCGGCGGTTCGCGCGCACCGGGGCGCCGGAAGTGCTGGACCTGCCCGACACGATCCGTGCCACGGCACGCAACGCAGGGTGGCTGGACCTCAAGATCGTTCCCGAGCTGCACAACGCAGTGAAGGTGCTGCTGTTCCTGGACGTCGGCGGATCCATGGACGACCACATCCGCATGGTCGAGGAACTCTTCAGCGCCGCGCGCACCGAGTTCAAGAACCTCGAGCATTTCTACTTCCACAACTGCGTCTACGAAACGGTGTGGAAGGACAATCACCGCCGCAACCGCGAGCGCATCCCGACGGTGGACGTGCTGCGCAAGTACGGCCACGACTACAAGGCGATCTTCGTCGGCGACGCGGCGATGAGCCCCTACGAGCTGGAGCAGCCCGGCGGCAGCGTCGAGCACTGGAACGACGAACCGGGGCGCGTGTGGCTCGAGCGCCTGCTGCGCGCCTGGCCGCGCGCCGCGTGGTTGAATCCCGTGCCCGAGGACCACTGGACCTGGACCGCCACCACGGAGAACATCCGCCGCCTCTTCGACGGGCGCATGTACCCGGTCACTCTTTCCGGCCTGGAAGGCGCGATGAAGTCCCTCAGCTAACGCCGCACGAATCGGCGAACGCCACCTTCCTCGATGCGCCGCACCTTCCCCTCGGCCTGCAGGTAATGCAGGTGGGCGATGGCCTCGCCCATGGCGAAGCCCATCTGGTGTTCGTCGAGCTTGCGGCTGAACAGCACCGGCAGGATCTCGAACGCGGTCACCGGATTGGCACACGCCTCGACGAGCTTCCCGAGGCGTTCGGCGTGGTGCGCGCGCAGCTGGTCGATGCGCACGTGCAGGCCCTCGAACACGCGGTCGTGCGAAGGCAGCACGCGCACCGGCTCCGGGATGTCCGCGAACCGCCCCAGGGAATCGAGGAAGAGCGCCAGCGGATTGGCCTCGGGCTGGTTGCCCCACACGCCCACGTTCGTCGTGATGCGCGGCAGGACCTGGTCGCCGGAAATGAGGAGGCCCAGCGAGGCGCAGTAGAGTGCCGCGTGCTCGGGAGCGTGGCCGAACACGCAGATCACGCGCCAGTCGTGCGCCCCGATCCGCAGCGTATCGCCGTGCATCATGCGGCGGTAGTGCCGCGGCAATTCCGGTACGCCGCGCTTGTAGAAATTCCCCATGCGCAACTTCTCCGGAATGGCCGAAATGTCGAGGCCGTTCAGTCCGAAGAAGTCGATGCCCGTGGCCCGGTCGAAGCCCGCGGTATCGTCGCGGGCGGCGTGCGCCGACAGGAACTCCGAGGTGGTCATCCAGACCGGCGCGCCGGTGCGGCTTTCCAGCCAGGCGGCGCTTCCGACGTGGTCGGGATGGTAGTGCGTGACGACGATGCGCTTCACGGGGCGCGATCCCATGGTCCCCGCGAGTTGCCGCTCCCAGAGTTCCCAGGTGGCTTCCAGCCCGATGCCGGTGTCCACGATCGTCCAGCCGTCGCCGTCCTCGAGGAGCCAAAGGTTGATGTGGTCGAGCGCGAAGGGAAGCGGCATGCGGATCCACCACGCGCCCGGGGCGACCGCGATGGCTTCGCCCGGTTGCGGGATGGACCTGGCGAACGGATAGTGGACCGTGGTCTCGTCGATCATGCCATGGGCGCCGGCTGGCGGCGCGGCGCGGTCACTTGGTGGTGAAGACGAAGACGCCGTCCCAGTCTGCGGGCGGCGGGTTGCTGCGGAAGTGCTCGATGCGCTCGAGGTACAGCTTCGTGATCTTCGTCTCCGGCATGCGCTTGAAGAGGTCCTGGGCCTCGTCCCAGCGCTGCGCGCGGTAGGCCGCGACGGCCTTGGCCAGCTGCTCGGCCTCGCGCAGCTTCGTCTCGGGGACGTCACCCTGGCGACCCAGCGGCTCGAAGATCGCCACGCCCTGGAGCTTGCCCTTCACCTGCACCTTGTCGACCTCGCGGTAGACGTAGTTGGGCACGGCCTTGACGATGTTCTCGGTGACGAGGATGCCGACCCCGTACTGCTTGGTGAGGGCCTCCAGCCGCGAGGCGAGGTTCACCGAGTCGCCCATCACCGTGTAGGAACGGCGGAACCGCGAGCCCATGTCGCCCACGCTCATCATGCCGCAGTTGAGTCCCACGCCGATGTGCAGTTCCGGCCAGCCGCGCTTGGCGAACGGGGCGTCCAGCTCGCGCAGCCCCTTCTGCATGTCGATGGCGGCTTCCAGCGCGTGCAGGGCGTGGTTCGGGTCGGGAACGGGGGCGCCCCAGAAGGCCATGATCGCGTCCCCGATGTACTTGTCGATCGTGCCGCGCTTCTCCTGCACCTTTTCCGTCATCGCGGTGAGGTAGGCGTTCATCAGGTCCTTCAAGCCCTCCGGGGAGAGTCCCTCGGAGATCGAGGTGAAATCGCGCACGTCGGAGAAGAGCACCGTCATCTCGCGGCTCTCGCCGCGCATCGAGTACTCGCCGGGGTTCTGCGACATCTCGTCCACGAGCTCCTTCGGCACGTAGGTGCCGAAGAGCCCGGTGATGAGCGCGCGCGAGCGCGCTTCCGAGAAGAAGCCGTAGGCCATGTTGAGGAAGTAGAGGATGCCCAGCATCAGCAGGAGAGAGGTGACGGGGAGCACGAGCCCCTGCTGGAAGAAGTACAGGTTCACGGCGATGGCCACGGCGAAGATCGCGCCCACGGTGACGGTCGACCACAGCGCGGAGAACTTCGGCAGCAGGAGTGCGAGCGGGATGCCGAGCAGGACCAGCATGAGCACGGTGAGCCCGAGGACTTCCGGCGGGCGGTGCCGGATCGACTGGTCGAGGATGCCGGCCACGAGGTTGGCGTGGATCTCGACCCCGGGCATGTTCTCGCTCACCGGGGTGGAGCGCAGGTCCTTCAGGCCCGCCGCCGAGGTGCCGACGATGACGATCTTGTCCTTGAGTTCGTCGACCGGCAGCGTGCCCCGGATGACCTCGGTGGCGGAGACATAACGGAAGCCGCCCTCGGCGCGGTAGGGCACCAGGGCCGACATGTCGCTCGCGAGCGGAATGGAGACCTCGCCGATCTGGATGGCCTTGATCCAGCCCAGGCGCTTGCCGCCCGTCTCGACCGGAGGGTAAACGTGGATCTTCACCGGCGCATTGCCGAGGTAGGTGCGTGCCACGGCCAGCGACAGGGCTTCGTAGTACGCGTCGTCGTGGCGCATGAACATGGGCACCCGGCGCGTGACCCCGTCGATGTCTATCGCCGGATAGATGTGCCCGCCGACCTTGGCGGCGTCCTGCAGCACCCGCAGGTTGCCGCTGTAGCCCGTGGCCACGTGGGAGGGGAATTCCACGTCACCGAGGGCGGCGGCTTCAAAGATGGGCGGTGGCAGCACGCCGGACTTGGACTCCCCGCCCATGGCCGCGCCGAGGACGACGGGCCATTTGCGCAGCTCGTCGGCGAAGACCTGGTCGTAGTCGAGGGCGGGGCGGGCCTTCTTCAGGAACGCCTGGTACCCGGAATCGTTGCGCAACTCGCCCTTCGCGACGGCGTCCAGGATCGGCAGGCCCGAACTGGTGTCGGGCTCGGGGTTCACCACGTCGAAGCCGACCACGGCGACCTTGTAGCGCGCGAAGAGCTGGTTCACCATCCGCGCCATCTTGTCGCGCGGCCAGGGAAAGCGGCCTTCCGCGTTGAGGCTCTTCTCGTCGATGTCGAGGATGACCACGCGCGTGTCGAGCGTCTTCGGGAGGAAGAGCCGGATGCGCGTGTCGTAGGACCACAGCTCCAGCTGGTGCAGCGAGCGCCATTCGTAGTTCTCGCTCTCGTGCATGAGGAAGACCCCGGCGAGCAGCAGGCCGACGAGCGCGCGCGCGACGTCGGCGATGGAGATCTTCGGGAGCCGGGGGACCTTCAGGGCCACGGTTTCTTCTCGGTCTTCGTCCAGGGGAGGGGGGCTACCGCTCCCGCGGAATGATACACCGGCGCCTCAGTGCGGCCGCAGGGCGCCGGGTCCGGCGCGCAGGGCGAGAGTCTCCTCGATCGCCTGCCGCGCCGCCTCCGGGGAGAAGTGGCGGCGCACGTTCTCCAGCCCGGCGGAGGAGATGCGGCTCCAGAGCGCCTCGTCGCGGTACACCCTCGCGACCGCCTCCGCGAAGGCGCGCGAGCCGTCGGCCACGACGACCTCCTCGCCGGCCGTGAGGTGCATGCCTTCCACCGCGGGCGTGGTCGCCACCACCGGGAGGCCCAGGCTCATGCTGTGGTTGATCTTTCCCTTCACGCCCGCGCCGTAGCGCAGCGGCGCGACCGACAGCCGGCAACGCTCGAACCAGGGCACGACGTCGTCGACGAAGCCGACGAACTCCAGCCCCGGCCCGCCCAGCTCCTGCACCGAGTTCGGCGCCTTGCTGCCGAGGAGATAGCTGGTCACGCCGGGCAGCAACTCGCGCAGGTGCGGCATGACCTCGTTGGCGTAGTACAGCGCCGCATCCACGTTCGGCGGGTGCTGGTAGCCGCCGACGAAGACGATGCCCTCGCGCTGCGCGAACGGCCTGCCCGAAGGCATCGGGTAGTGGATGTTGGTGAGGACGACGACCCGGGCGGCGGGAACCTCGCGGGCGAGCTCCTCGCGCTCCACCGGGCTCACCACCCAGGTCACGTCCGAGCGCCGGACGCAGTCGATCTCCTCCGCGAAGATGGCGTTGGCGCCGGAGGCGAGCGAGCGGCTCTCCTTCAGCTGCGCCAGGCGCCTGCCGCGCAGGTAGTGCAGGTCGATCGTGTCGAAGACCAGGAGCGAGCGCGGCGCATGCCGGCGCACCGCCTCGATGTGCCTGGCGGCGATGTAATAGCGGGTGAGGACCACCAGGTCGAACTCGCCGCCGCGCTCGGCGAGCACGGACTCGATCGAGTCCGCGTAGGGGTGGTGCAGCACCTCGATCCCCTCCGCGCGCAGTTGCGAAACATAGGGTTCGGCGTACTCGAGGTTCGCCGCGACAAATGTCACCTTGAAGCCCATGTCGCGCATCACGCGCAGCAGGCGCCAGCCGCGCACGGAGCCGGAATCCTGGTCCGGCGTGAGCATGCAGGCCTCGACCACGAGGACGCGCAGGGTGGCGCCGCGATCGCACTCCAGGCGGGGCTGCATGCCGTTCACGCGATGGCCGGCGAGCGTTGCCTTCCAGCGCGCGTAGAGCTTGTCGCGGTTCACGACCTGGTAGCGCTTGGTGCCGTCGGCCTCGTCGGTACCGTGCGAGGCGCCCTCGAAGTG
>CAZOIB010000307.1:0-11347 GCA_964579785.1 uncultured Lysobacter sp.
CCCGGCAAGCTCACGCAGGTCGAGACCTTCCGCGTCGGCTGCATCGGCGCCTTCGACGCGAACGAGATGCGCAACGTCGTCTCCGCGGTGACCGAGACGCTGCGCGACCTGGGTGTCCGGCGGATCGAACCGTCGCCTGCCGTGGCCGCCCGAAGCGCGGCATGACGACGCGGCGGGACGTTCTGCGCTCCGCGGCGCTGCTCGGCGCGGCCGCCTGGCCGGCACTGGCCCGGGCAGAGGGCGTCCTCCTCGCGGCTTCCCCGCTGGCCGGCCATTTCACGCACGATGCCGTGCGGCTGTGGGTACAGTCCACGGGCGAGGCGCGCGCCAGCATCGCGTTCTGGCCCGAGTCCGCGGGCGAGGCCGCCGCGCGCCAGGTCGGCGTGGCGCTTTCCCCCGCGGGATTGAACGCCGCCGTCGTCGGCATGGACGGCCTGCGGCCGGAAACGGTCTACCGCTACCGCGTCACGCTGCCGGGCGGCCGCGCGAGCGACGCCGGAACCTTCCGCACCGCGCCCGCGCCGGGGGCGGCGCCGCGAGACTTCCGCGTCTACCTCGGGTCCTGCGCGTACACGGAGACGCAAACGCGCGGGGGAACGCCCTACGCCGACGAGCTGCACATCTTCGACACCATGGCCGCGCGCATGCGCTCGGACCGCCTGCCGCACTTCATGCTGTGGCTGGGCGACAACCTCTATCTGCGCAATGCCAGTCGCTCGGGGGCGCCGGCGGACTTCGCGAGTGCCGGGCTCATGGAACAGCGCTACCGCGAGGTGCGCTCGCTGCCGTTCCTGCAGAACCTCTTCGCGGCGACCCATCACTACGCGATCTGGGACGACCACGACTACGGCCCCGACAACGGCGACCGGCATTTCGCCCTGAAGGAGGAGAGCCTGCGGATCTTTCGTGCCTACTGGCCCAACCCCGACCTGGCTGCCGCCGGCGTTCCGGGGACCAGCGCCCGGTTCACGCAGGAGGATGTCGAGTTCATCCTGCTCGACAACCGCTACCACCGCGACCCGGAGAAGGCTCCGGCCGATCCCGGCAAGGCCATGTTCGGCCAAGCGCAGATGGATTGGCTCAGGGGGCGCCTCGTCCAGTCGAAGGCGGCGTTCAAGGTCGTCTGCGGCGGCAGCCAGTTCCTGAGCCAGAACCGCAACGGCGTGACCTCCGGCTGGCACAGCTATGAAGGCGAGCGGGGACCTTTCCTCGACTGGCTCGCCGGCGCGAGGATTCCCGGGCTCATCTTCCTGTCGGGCGACCGGCACAATACGCAGGTGTTTCGCCTCGACGTCGAGGGATCGGCACCGGTGTACGAATTCTCCTGCTCGCCGCTCACGTCGCGGCTGATCCCGATATCCGAGGCGGAGCGGGCCAATCCCCGGTTCGTCGCGCAACTCGCGGTGGAGAGGCGCAACTTCGGGACGCTCGAGTTCGTCCGGCAGGGCGGGCGCCGGGTGGCGACGGCCCGCTGCTTCGATTCGCGGGGAGAGGCATTGTGGACGCAGGTGCTTGCGTCCGTGCAGAGTCCGGCGTAATTCCACCACGGGAGCGAAGAATGAAGATCGGCGTGCCGAAGGAAGTCAAGGTCCACGAGTACCGCGTCGGGCTCACGCCCTCGTCGGTTCGCGAGCTGGTCGCCCTGGGCCACGAGGTCGTGGTCGAGCGCGATGCCGGCGCCGGCATCGGCGCGGGCGACGCGGTCTACGAAAAGGCCGGCGCACGGATCCTCGCCGACGCCGACGCGGTTTTCGCGGCCGCCGACATGATCGTCAAGGTGAAGGAGCCGCAGCCGGCGGAGATCGCGCGCCTGCGTCCCGGCCAGATCCTCTTCACCTACCTGCATCTCGCGCCCGACCCGGAACAGTGCCGGGGGCTCATGGCGAGCGGGGCGGTGTGCATCGCCTACGAGACGGTGACGCAGCCCGGCGGCGGGCTGCCGCTCCTGGCCCCCATGTCGGAGGTCGCGGGGCGCATGGCGGTGCAGGCCGGCGCCTATTGCCTGGAGAAGGCGCACGGCGGCATGGGCGTCCTGCTGGGCGGCGTGGCCGGCGTGCCGCCGGCCAAGATCGCGATCCTCGGCGCCGGCGTGGTGGGCTCCAACGCGGCGCAGATGGCGGTGGGTTCGGGTGCGGTCGTGGTGGTCATCGACCGCAGCATCGAGGCGCTCCGCCGCATCGACCGCCTGCTCGGCGCGCGCGCGATCACCGTCTTCTCCAATCGCGACAACGTCGAGCACCACGTGCTCACGGCCGACCTGGTCATCGGCGGCGTGCTCGTTCCCGGCGCCGCCGCGCCGAAGCTCGTGACGCGCAGCCACGTCGCGCAGATGAAGCCGGGCGCGGTGGTGGTGGACGTCGCCATCGACCAGGGCGGTTGCTTCGAGACCTCCCGCGCGACCACGCATGCCGACCCGACCTACCTGGTCGACCACGTGGTGCACTACTGCGTGGCCAACATGCCCGGTGCCGTGCCGCGCACGTCCACCTATGCGCTCAACAACGCCACGCTGCCGTTCACGCTGCAGTTGGCCGAGCTGGGCTGGAAGAAGGCGCTCAAGGCGAACGCGCATCTCAAGGCCGGCTTGAACGTCTGCGAAGGCAAGGTGACCTACCGCGAAGTGGCGGAAGCGCTGGGGCACCCCTTCCACGAGCCGGACTCCCTGCTGGCATCCTGATGGCGGTTCGACGCTCGCCTTGACCACCCATCTCGCCGAGCTTTCGCCCGCGCCGTGGGTGGTGCGCTGGGCCAGCCTGATCCGCCCCGGCGGCGAGGTGCTCGATCTCGCCTGCGGTTCCGGGCGCCACGCGCGCCATCTCGCGAAGCTCGGGTTCGAGGTGTGCGCGGTCGATCGCGACCCGGGGCTCTTTCCCGATCCGCCCGCCGGGGTGACGCTCGTCGCGGCCGACCTGGAAGGCGCGCCCTGGCCTTTCGCGCAGCGCCGCTTCGCTGCTGTCGTGGTGACCAACTACCTGCACCGGCCCTTGCTGCCGGTGCTCGTCGCGTCCCTCGAGCCGGGCGGCGTCCTCGTCTACGAAACCTTCGCGCGCGGCAACGAGAAGTTCGGCAAGCCTTCCAATCCGGACTTCCTGCTCGCCCCCGGCGAGCTCCTCGAGGCGGTGCGCGGGAGGCTGCGGGTCGTGGCCTACGAGGACCTGGTCGTCACCGCGCCGCGGCCGGCGGCGGTGCAGCGCCTTTGTGCCCGCCGGGAGGAAGCGGACGCATAGCGGGCGTTTCGAGGGGGGAATGCGGTAAAATCTCGCTCTTTACACCCGCCCCGCGCATCCCCGAACCATGCTCACCGGCAGCCTAGTCGCGATCGTCACGCCCATGCTGGCGGACGGATCGCTGGACATCCCGCGCTTCAAGGCGCTGCTCGACTGGCATATCGCCGAAGGCACCGATGGCGTCGTCGTCGTGGGCACCACCGGGGAGTCGCCCACCGTCGACGTCGACGAGCATTGCCTGCTCATCCGCACGGCCGTGGAGCACGGCCGCGGACGCATCCCGATCATCGCCGGGGCCGGCGGCAATTCCACCCGCGAGGCGATCGCGCTCACGCAGTTCGCCAAGGATGTCGGCGCGGACTATTCGCTCTCCGTGGTGCCGTACTACAACAAGCCGACGCAGGAAGGGCTCTTTCGCCACTTCCGGGCGATCGCCGAGGCCGTCGACCTGCCGATGATCCTCTACAACGTGCCCGGCCGCACGGTGGCGGACATGGCGACCGACACCACGCTGCGCCTCGCGGAGGTTCCCGGCATCGTCGGCATCAAGGACGCCACCGGCAACCTCGATCGCGGCGCCGACCTCCTGCGCCGCAAGCCCGCGGCCTTCATGGTCTTCTCCGGCGACGACGCCACGGCGCTCGCCTACATCCTCCTCGGCGCGAACGGCGACATTTCCGTCACCGCCAACGTCGCTCCCCGCCTGATGCACGAGATGTGCGCGGCCGGGGTGGCGGGGGACGCGAAGAAGGCCATCGCCCTCAACAACCGCCTCATCGGCCTGCACCAGAAGCTCTTCGTCGAGGCCAACCCCATCCCCGTGAAATGGGCGCTCGCGCGCATGGGTCGCATCGGCGATGGCATCCGCCTGCCCCTCACCTTGCTCTCGCCCGCCTACCACGACACCGTCACCGGCGCGCTTCGCGACGCGGGCTGTCTCACCTGATCCGGAAACCTCCCATCCATGACACGCCTCCGCACGCTCGCCATCTTCCTCGTCCCGCTCGTCCTGGCTTCGGGATGCGGCCTCTTCAAGACGGAGGAACAGCTGCGCGCCGAGCGCGCGCGTGAAAAGCCCCTCGAAGTGCCGCCCGACCTGACCTCGCCCGTGGCCGACCAGCGCTACGCGCTGCCGGACCCGAAGTCGTCCACCAGCTTTTCGCAGTACAGCCGCGACCGCACCGGGGCGCCGCAGGGCACGCCCGCGAGCGGCACGGCAGGCGGCGTGCTGCAGGCCGTTCCCAACGCGCGCATCGAGCGCCGAGGCGACCAGCGCTGGATCGTCGCCAAGGCCGAGCCGGGGCAGGTGTGGCCGATCGTGCGCGAGTTCTGGCTCGACCTCGGTTTCTCCATCGCCCGCGAGACGCCGCAGGCGGGGATCCTCGAGACCAACTGGTACGAATCGCGGGCCGCCGTCGAATCGACGGGCATCCGCGGCCTGATCAGCCGTGCGCTTCCCGGCATGTATTCCACCGGCGAGCGCGACCGCTACCGCACGCGGCTCGAGCAGGGCCTGGAGCCGGGCACGACGGAAATCTACGTGAGCCATCGCGGGCTCGAGGAAGTGTTCATGACGGGCTACGACGCGACGAAGTGGCAGCCGCGCGGTACCGGCACCGACCGCGACCTCGAGGCGGAAATGCTGGGCCGCCTGCTCGCCAAGCTGGGCGAGCCGGCCAAGCGCGCCACGCCGGCACCGGCCGGCCAGCCCGGTGCGGCCGCGTCGGTGATCGCCTCCGCCGCCCCCGTCGCCGCCAACGCCGTGCTGCAGGGGAACGGCGCCGGCCCGCTGGTGGTCAACGACAGCTTCGACCGCGCCTGGCGCCGCGTCGGGCTGGCGCTGGACCGCACCGGCTTCACCGTCGTCGATCGCGACCGCTCCAAGGGCCTTTTCTTCGTGCGCTACATCGATCCGGAGGCGGCGGGCAACACCTCCAACGAGGGCTTCCTCGACAAGCTCGCCTTCTGGCGCACGGCGCCGAAGGCCGCGGAGCCGCAGTTCCGCATCCTCGTCAAGGATGCGGGCGCCAATTCTTCCCAGGTCGTGGTGCAGAACATGAAGGAAGAGACCGAGAACTCCCCGACCGGCAAGCGCATCCTGGCGCTCCTCTTCGAGCAGCTGAAGTAGCGCGGATGGCGCTGCGTTTCGCCGCCCTCGGGAGCGGCAGTTCCGGCAACGGGCTGGTCGTCGAGCAGGGTGCGACGCGCGTGCTGATGGATTGCGGCTTCTCCCTGGGCGAGTGCTCCGCCCGCCTGGCACGGCTGGGCCTGGCCGCGGCGGACCTGCGCGCCATCGTCGTCACCCACGAGCACACCGACCATCTCGGCGGCGTGGCACGGTTCGCGAAGCGCCACGCCATTCCCGTCCATCTCACGCGGGGAACCGCGCTCTCCCTGCCGTTCGACTTTCCCGCAACGCTCGTGCGCTTCATCGACCCGCATGCGGCGTTCGCCGTCGACGGCCTGCTGGTCGACCCGTTTCTCGTGCCGCACGACGCGCGCGAGCCCGTGCAGTTCGTCTTCTCCGATGGCGCGGCGCGCCTCGCGGTCGTCACGGACCTGGGCATGTCCACGCCGCACGTGGAGGAGAAGCTCACGCGTTGCGACGCGCTGGTGCTGGAGTGCAACCACGATGCGGCGCTGCTCGCCGGCGGCAGCTACCCGAAGATGCTCAAGGAGCGCATCTCCGGCCGCTTCGGGCATCTCGACAACGACGCGGCGGCGGCGATCCTCACGCGGATCGACTGCAGCAGGCTCAAGCACATCCTCGCCGCGCACCTCTCGAAGGAGAACAACCGGCCCGAACTCGCCGTGCGCGCGCTGGCCGGGGCGCTGGCCTGCGAGGAGTCCTGGGTCGGCGTTTCCACCCAGGACGATGGCTTCGCCTGGCGCAGTGTCTGACAACGCATGCGATGAACCCGGTTCACGAACCGGGTTCATCGTGGGGCAGCAAAGAAAAAAGCCGGCCATCGGGCCGGCTTTTTTTGCTGCCGTGAAGCGCGATTACTTCTTCGGGGCTTCGGCAGGCTTCGCGTCGGCCTTCGGGGCTTCGGCGGGCTTGGCGGCGTCGGCCTTCGGGGCCTCGGCGGGCTTGGCCGCATCGGCGGCGCCGGAAGCGGGCGCGGCGGCGGGGGCCTCGGGGGGCTTCGGGGCCTCGGCGGGCTTCGGCGCTTCGACCTTCGGGGCGGGCGCGGGAGCGGGGGCTTCGGTCTTGCCGCAGGCGACGGCGCCGACAGCGAGGAGGGCTGCGAGGAGATAGGAGATCTTCATTTTATGGGTCCTTGATGGCTGGGTAAGTGGTGGAGATCGCGTGACTGCGGCCGCGGCGGATGCTGCAGTGCAACAACCACTCCGCCGCGCCTGGAGTCAACGCGAAATATTACCACAAGGCATCCGCCGGTGGGAGCGCGGCTAGTCCGGAAAACCCTGTCGATTCAAAGGCCAGTGGTGCTCGAGCTGATGGCCGGCTCGGACAGTTCCCAGATCTCCTCGAACTTCCCGCGCAACGGCACCGCGTCCGGCGGGGAGTGCAGCGCAACAACGGCGCGCAGCTGGGTGTAATGCAGCTGGTGCCAGACGCTGTGGTCGTCGGCGAGCACGAAGGGATCGGTCGCGTTGCGCGCCTGCCCGAGCGTGCGGTTGATCGCAATGGCGCCCGGAAACTGCCGCAGCAGCGCCACGAGGCGCGCTTCGTGCCGCTCGATGCGCTCCGGCTCGTGCAGGGCGATCTGCAGGCGGTGCGCGCGTCCCCGCAGGAGGAAGGCGCGCAGCTTCTCGATGCGCTGCGGATCCCCGAAGCCGCGGTGGTCGAGGTCGTAGTCGAAGATCGAGATCAGCTTCTGCGCGGCGCCAATCACCTCGTCGATGGCCGCCCGCGACTCTTCCACGCTGGCGATTTGCCGGTAGACCGGTTTGGGTGCAGTCGTGTCGGTCATGCTCATGGGCTCCTCTTCTTGCCGAGGTGGAGGAAACCCCGGCAGTACCATTCGTGCGTCAGCTTGCGAAACCCGGCCGGCGCGTCTGCAATGCGATCAAGACTGCCAAGGTCCGCGAGCCGGCGCAACCATGCCCTCCAAGCGTTGTGCCCGGCGAGCGATTCCCCGTTGATGAAGATCAAGCCGCGCGCGTAGAGAAGGCGCGTGCGGCGGTCGAGGGCCACGCCGCGGCGCCCGGCCGCGGCCGCGAATCGCGCCGCCGATAACGGCCGCGCGGGAGGCGTGAAATAGACGTGCGCCTTGGGCTCGGAGAGGTAGCGGCCCGCGAAGTCGCGGGCATCGCGGGCCGTCCAGCGCACGCGCTTCAGGGTGCGTTCGACGTGGTCGAGAAGTCCGGCGGGAATGGCGCCGGCATGGCGCGCCGGCGCAAGGTCCGGGTCGGCGTAGCGGCCGGCGAGAGCGAGACGCTCGCCGAGATAGTCGAGGAATGAGGAGGCCAGCTCGGCGTCCGAAGGCGCGCGGAAGCCCACCGACCACGTGAGGCATTGCGTCTCGGCGATGCCGTAGTGCGCCACATCCGGCGGCAGGTAGAGCATGTCCCCCGGCTCGAGCACCCACTCCTCCTCGGGCTCGAAGCGCGCGAGGATCTTCAGGTCGAGGCCGGGGACGAAGTCGAGGTCGCGTTGCGCGGAAACCTGCCAGCGCCGCCGCCCCATGCCCTGGATGAGGAACACGTCGTAGGAATCGACGTGCGGGCCGACCGTGCCGCCGGGGACCGCGTAGCTCACCATCAGGTCGTCGACGCGCGCGTGCGGCACGAAAGCGAAGCGCGCCAGCAGATCCGCGGCGCGGTCGCTGAAATGGTTGGTGTCCTGCACCAGCACGGTCCAGTCCCTGCGCGGACGCCTGGCAAGCTCCGCGCGGGTGAACGGTCCGTGCGCGAGCGACCAGTGGGCGCCTGCGCGGCGCACGATGCGCGACTCCGCGTCGGGCGATTGCGCGAGCGCCAGCACCTCGGCGGCGGACATCGGATCGGCGAAGCCGGGAAACGCGCCGCGCACGAGCAGAGGCCGCTTCTGCCAATGCCTGCGCAGGAACTGTGCGGTGGTTAACAGTCCTGGAAATCGAGCCCGCGCCGTCTCGCGACGCTTCTCCGGGGGGCTGCCCTTGCGTGCCATGAAATCCGCTAGAATCGATTCACGTTTCGAGGAACCCAATGTTACAGGTAGGACGTCCGGCACCGTCGTTTTCGCTCCCCGACGCGAGCATGGAGATGATGCATCTCTCCAGTTATCGCGGGAAGAAGAACATCGTCCTGTTTTTCTATCCGCGCGACGGCTCGCCCGGCTGCATCATCCAGGCGAGCGACTTCAGCGACCGCGAGCAGGAATTCGCGAAGCTGGACACGGTCGTCTTCGGCATTTCGCGCGACGACGTCCTTTCGCACGCGGCGTTCCGCGATGAGCAGGGGCTGTCCGTGCAGCTGCTCGCCGATCCCGAAGGCGAGGTGTGCCGCAAGTACGGGGTCGTCGTCGAGAAGGTCGTCGACGGGCACGCGCTGTCCATGCTGTCGCGTTCGACCTTCGTCATCGACAAGAAGGGGGTCCTGCGCCACGTCCTCAACGACGTGAGCCCCAAGGACCACGCCGACGAGGTGCTCAAGGCGGTGAAGGGCCTCAATGGCCGCGCGGATTGACGCCGGCACCGTCGTCACGCTGGCGTACGAGATCCGCGATGTCGATGGCGCGCTGCTCGACGAGCCCGGCGCCTCGGTGGCCTACCTGCACGGCGGCCATGGCGGCATCTTCCCCAAGGTCGAGGCCGCGCTCGCGGGGCACGGCCCCGGCTACGAACTCGACCTGACGCTGGAGCCGGAGGATGCCTTCGGCGACTACGACCCCGAACTGCTGCATGTCGAGCCGCGCGAGGCCTTTCCCGACATCCTGCAGGTCGGCATGCGCTTCGAGGGCCTGCCGGGCGCGATGCCGGACGACAGTGCCGGCGAGGAACCGCGCATCTACACCGTGACCGACATCGCCGAGGACCAGGTGGTGATCGACGGCAATCACCCGCTTGCCGGCGAGCGCGTCTGGTTCAAGTGCGCCGTGACCGCCGTGCGCGCCGCGACCGCGGAAGAGATCCGCCACGGCCACGCGCACGAACAGGGTTCGCCCGGGCACGACGCATAGCGGGCGGCTACTGGTGCGGCTCGACGCGGAACAGCGCCGCGTCGTTCGGATCGACGGTGACGCGCACCCAGCCGACCACCGGGCTGCCGAAGGTCTCCAGTCGCCGCGCATTCGCCACCGGCGCCCCGCGGGCGTCACGGAAGGGCAGGTCGTAGCGGTAGGTGTGGGTATGGCCATGGACGAAGAGCAGGGGCTTCCCGAGGCGCTTCGCCCCCGCCGCCACCTGGGCCAGGAGGCCTTCGTAGATCCGGTCGCGGCTCTCCTCCCAGGGATTCGCCTGCAGGACCAGCACCAGCCCGCGTTGTCCGGGTGCCTCCGCCATGCGCAGGGCGTTCTCGATCCAGGCGCGGTTGGCCGTGGCGCGGCAGCGGTGCTCGGCATCGTTGGCGGCGTCGAAGCCGTGATTGTCGTTGCTGCCCACCACGTGCGCGGTCGCGAACACCACGCCGTTCTTGGTCCAGCTGCGATTCTCCGGCAGCCCCGGGCAGCGGCAGGTAGTGCCGACGCGTTCGGCGCACGCTTCCTGGCGCGCGAGCGGCATGCGCGCGCGCCCGAGCGACCAGGTGTCGGGGTAGAACACTTCGCGCAGCTTCGCGAGCCGTTCCAGCGGGTCCATCTTCCCGTTCGAGTCGCGGCGGCAGTCGGTCCAGTCGTTGTCGCCCGGCGTGAGGACGAGGGCATGGCGCGAGGCGTCCAGGCGTGCCTTGCTGCGCGCGTAGAGCTCGTCCGTGCAGGGCGAGTCGCCGCCCGCCTTGAAGTCGCCCACGTGAACGACGAATGCCAGGGGCTCGCCGCCGATGCGCGCGAGCAGGGCATCGAACTCCATTTCCTCCCGGGCGCTGTAGGGCGCATCCCCGATGACCGCGAAGGAGAAGGTCTCGGGGTGCGGTGGCTTCGTCGCGCAACCGGCGAGACCTGTTGCGAGTAAGAGTGCGGCGAGAAGTCGTGGCATGGAGGCGAGGCTAACGGTCGAGGCGCTTCTTCAGGCGATACAGCGCATCGAGCGCCTCGCGGGGCGTGAGCATGTCGGGATCGATGTCGGCGAGTTCCTCGACCACCGGGTGCGGCGCCGGTTCCGCGGCGGCCGGAGGCGCGGCGAAGAGATCGGCCTGCGGTCCGGCCGGGCGCAGGTGGGTCTCCAGCTCCGCGAGGTGCTTCTTCGCCGCGCGCACCACTTCCCTGGGAATGCCCGCGAGGTGCGCGACGTGGATTCCATAGGACTTGTCCGCGGGGCCCGGCTCGAGCCGGTGCAGGAAGACGATGCGGTCCTTGTGCTCCACGGCATCGAGGTGGACGTTGGCGATGTTGGGCAGCTCGGAGGCGAGCTGCGTCAACTCGAAATAGTGCGTCGCGAACAGCGCATAGCAGCGCACGCGCTCGGCGAGATGGCGCGCGATGGCATAGGCGAGTGCCAGCCCGTCGAAGGTGGAAGTGCCGCGCCCGATCTCGTCGACCAGGACGAGGCTCCTCGGCGTGGCGTTGTTGAGGATCGCGGCGGCCTCCGTCATCTCCACCATGAACGTGGAACGTCCCCCGGCAAGGTCGTCGGAAGCGCCGATGCGCGTGAAGATGCGGTCCAGCGGCCCGAGCGTGGCCGTGGCCGCGGGCACGAAGGAGCCGCAGTAGGCGAGGAGCGCGATCTGCGCCACCTGCCGCATGTAGGTCGACTTGCCGCCCATGTTGGGCCCGGTGATGAGGAGCAGCTGCCGCGAGCGCGTAAGGCTCGTGTCGTTGGGGATGAAGTCCTCGACCTGGCTCTCGACCACGAGATGGCGCCCACCGGCGATCTCGACCACGTCGTCGCCGGTGAAGGCCGGGCGCGTGAGGCGCAAGCGCTCGGCGGAGGCGGCCAGGCAGGCGAGCGCATCCAGTTCGGATGCGGCCCCCGCGATCTCCTGCAGGCGCGCAAGGTGGCCCTGCAGGCGCGCAAGGAGCGCCTCGTAGAGTTCCTTCTCGCGCGCGAGCGCCCGTTCGCCCGCGGCGAGCGCCTTGTCCT
>CAZOIB010000308.1:0-5077 GCA_964579785.1 uncultured Lysobacter sp.
GGGCTTCTGCACCGAGCACGAGTACCAGGAGTTCATGCGCCAGGCGCCGGAGTTCGAGCGCATGCTCGTGCGCCAGGGCATCCACCTCTTCAAGTTCTGGTTCTCGGTGAGCCGCCGCGAGCAGCGCCGCCGCTTCAAGGAGCGCGAGGTGCACCCGCTCAAGCAGTGGAAGCTCTCCCCCATCGACAAGGCATCGCTCGACAAGTGGGACGGCTACACGGCGGCCAAGGAGGCGATGTTCTTCCACACCGACACGACCGCTGCGCCGTGGATCGTGATCAAGAGCGACTGCAAGAAGCGCGCGCGGGTGAGCGCGCTGCGCTACCTGCTGCACAAGTTGAGCTACACCAACAAGAACGCCGAGCAGATCGGGGCGCTCGACCCGCTGATCGTCGGCCGCGCGCAAGTGGTGTTCGAGCGCGGGGAGCACGTGATCACTGCTCCCCAGTAGAATCGCGGTTCTGCAAGTTCGAGACCCGGTTCCGATGAAATCCCTCTCCTGCAAGACCATCCTTTCCGGCAGGGCCCCCGCCGGCGAAGCCGTCACCCTGCGCGGCTGGGTGCGCACGCGGCGCGACTCCAAGGCGGGCCTGTCGTTCGTGCACGTCTCCGACGGCTCCTGCTTCCACCCCGTGCAGGTCGTCGCGACCAACACGCTAGCCAATTACGCGACCGAGGTCGTGCACCTCACCGCCGGCTGCGCCATCGAGGCCGTGGGGACGATCGTGCCCTCACCCGCGAAGGGCCAGCCGTTCGAGATGCAGGCCGCGGAGATCCGCATCGTCGGCCGCGTCGACGACCCCGACACCTATCCCATCCAGCCCAAGCCGCACACGATGGAGTTCCTGCGCGAGGTCGCGCACCTGCGGCCGCGCACCAACGTGATCGGCGCCTGCTCGCGGGTGCGCCACACGCTGGCGATGGCGATCCACCGCTTCTTCCACGAGCAGGGTTTCGTGTGGGTGAACACCCCCATCATCACCTCGGCCGACGCCGAGGGGGCGGGGGAGCTCTTCCGCGTCTCCACGCTGGATGCGGCCAACCCGCCGCGCACGGCCGGGGGCAAGGTCGACTTCGCGCAGGACTTCTTCGGCCGCGAGACCTTCCTCACCGTCTCCGGGCAGCTGAACGTCGAGAGCTACTGCATGGCGCTCTCCAAGGTCTACACCTTCGGCCCCACCTTCCGCGCCGAGAACTCCAACACCAGCCGCCACCTCGCGGAGTTCTGGATGATCGAGCCGGAGATCGCCTTCGCCGACCTCGCCGACGACGCGACTCTCGCGGAGGCGCTCCTCAAGTCCATCTTCCGCGCGGTCCTCGACGAGCGCGCCGACGACATGGCCTTCTTCGAGGAGAGGATCGAGAAGGGCGTCATCGCCAAGCTGGAGGCGATGGTGAGCTCCGAGTTCGTGCGCATGGACTACACCGAGGCCATCAAGGTGCTCGAGGGCACGCGCCAGAAGTTCGATTTCCCGGTCAAGTGGGGCATGGACCTGCAGAGCGAGCACGAGCGCTTCCTCGCCGAGAAGCACGTCGGCAAGCCCGTGGTCCTCATGAACTACCCCAAGGAGATCAAGGCGTTCTACATGCGCCTGAACGAGGACGGGCGCACCGTCGCGGCGATGGACGTCCTCGCCCCCGGCATCGGCGAGATCATCGGCGGCAGCCAGCGCGAGGAGCGCCTCGACGTGCTCGATGCGCGCATCGCGGCCTCCGGGCTCGACCCGGCCGCCTACGGCTGGTACCGCGACCTGCGCCGCTACGGCACCGTGCCGCATGCGGGGTTCGGCCTCGGTTTCGAGCGCACCGTCGCCTACGTGACCGGGCTCGCCAACGTGCGCGACGTCATACCCTTCCCGCGCACGCCGGGCCACGCGCGGTACTGATGAATCTCGATCACCTTCGCATCCAGCTGGACGATCTCGAGCGCCGCGCCGAGAACACGCGCGATGCCCTCGAGTGGCGGCGCATCGTCGCGGAGTGCACGGTGCTGGAGCGTTCCATCGCCGTGCTGGAGGATGACCTGCAACGCGACATCACGATGCTGGAAACGGTGCGCAAGCGCCTGCGCAAGCTCCGCGCGCGCAGCTGACGGGTAGCCGCAGGGGCTATCGCCCGCGCTCCCGCGCTCGGGCAGAATGCACTCCTCGCCAGGAGGGGGACGCATGCAACTCATCGGGATGCTCGATTCGCCTTACGTACGCCGCGTGGCCATTTCCATGAAGCTCATGGGGCTCGAGTTCGAGCATCGCCCGCTCTCCGTGTTCCGCAACTTCGAGGCGTTTCGCGACATCAACCCCGTGGTGAAGGCGCCCACGCTCGTCTGCGACGACGGCGTCACGCTCATGGACTCGACCCTGATCCTCGATTACCTCGAGGGGCTGGTGCCGCCGGAGCGGCGCCTCATGCCGCCCGCGGGCGAGGCGCGCCGCGAGGCGTTGCGGATCACCGGGCTCGCGCTCGCCGCCTGCGACAAGGGCGTGTCCCTCGTCTACGAGCACGAGCAGCGTCCCGCCGACAAGCGCCATGAACCGTGGCACGAACGCGTCCTCGGCCAGACGCTCGCCGCCTTCACGCTGCTGGAGGATGCCGTGGGTCGCGCGCGCCCGTGGTTGCAGGGCGACTCGCCCAATGCCGTGGACATCGTGACCGCGGTGGCGTGGCGTTTCGGGCAGTACTACAACGCGGATCTCGTGCCGGCCTGGAAGTACCCCGCCCTGGCCCGGTATTCCGTGCAAGCGGAGTCGCTGGAGGCGTTCGCGTCCACGCCGCTGGACTGATTGCGCCCCTTGAAGTGGCGGGAAACGCCTCGACTTCCCGTGGGATGCCCCCTGAAGCAAGGCTTGCTGTCATGAAGAAGCTGCTCCTCGTCGCGGCCGCGCTGCTGGCCGCCGCCGCCGCACTCACTCCCTGGGCGCAACGGGGCGGTGCGCCGGAGCCGCGCGCGGTGTCGCCGCGCGGCGCCCTCATGCCGCACGAACAGGCGCTGATCGGACTCTTCGAGGCCACGGCGCCCTCCGTGGCCTACATCACCACCGAGAGAGTCGAGCGGATCGGGCTCTTCACCGCCGGGCTGGCGCAGGGCGCCGGCAGCGGCTTCGTCTGGGACGCCACGGGGCACGTGGTCACGAATTTCCACGTCCTGGCCGGCGCCCGGCGCGTCACGGTGCAACTCGATGCCGGCAAGCCGATACCCGCGACCGTGGTGGGCTTCGCCGAGGACTACGACCTGGCGGTGGTGAAGCTCGCCACCGTGCCCAAGGGCCTGAAGCCGATTCCGCTGGGCACCTCGCGCGACCTGCGCATCGGCCAGACGGTCTTCGCGATCGGCAATCCCTTCGGACTCACGCGCACGCTCACCACCGGCATCGTGAGCGCGCTGGACCGGCACCTGCCCACGTCGGAGTATCGCGAGATCGCCGGCGCGATCCAGACCGACGCCGCGATCAACCCGGGGAACTCCGGCGGGCCGCTCCTCGACAGCGCCGGGCGCCTGGTCGGCGTCAACACCGCCATCCGCTCGCCATCCGGAGGGTCGTCGGGCGTGGGCTTCGCCATTCCCGCCGACATGGTGAACCGCATCGTCCCGCAGCTCATCGCGCGCGGGAAGGCATCGCTGCCGGGCATCGGCATCCGCGCCATCGACCCGGTGATCGCGGCCCGAGCGGGATTCACCGGACTCGTCGTGGGAGAGGTGATGCGCGGTTCGCCCGCAGCAGCGGCAGGCCTCGTCCCGGTGGATCGCCGCACGGGCGATGTGGGCGACGTCATCGTCGCGGTCAACGACCGGCCGGTGGAGCAGATGGGCACCTTCGCCGCCGAGCTCGATCGCGCCGGCATCGACAACGTGGCCGAGCTCACCGTGGTGCGCGAAGGCAAGGAGCGCAAGGTCCGCGTCAAGGTGATCGACGTGCAACGCTAGACGAACCCGGTTCGTGAACCGGGTTCGGTAGAATGTCGCCTTCGCAAGTCGAACCTCCCGCATGGCCTCCCGCTACGACGAAAGATCCATCCGCGTCCTGAAGGGCCTCGAGCCCGTCAAGGAACGCCCGGGGATGTACACCCGGACCGACACGCCGCTGCACATCATCCAGGAAGTCGTCGACAACGCCGCCGACGAGGCGCTCGCCGGCGCGGCGAAGACGATCACCGTCACGCTGCACGCCGACCGCTCGGTGAGCGTCGAGGACGACGGCCGCGGCATTCCCGTGGGTCCGCACCCCGAGGAGAAGGTGCCCACCGTCGAGGTGGTGTTCACGCGGCTGCACGCGGGCGGCAAGTTCGACAAGAAGACCGGCGGTTCCGCCTACGCCTTCTCCGGCGGCCTGCACGGCGTCGGCGTCTCCGTGACCAATGCGCTATCGAAGCGGCTCGAGGTGCGCGTGAAACGCGACGGCGCGGTGTATGCGCTCGCCTTCGAGGATGGCTTCCTCGTCGACAAGTTGCGCAAGACCGGGACGTCACCCGCGAAGCAGACCGGCACCTGGGTGCGCGCCTGGCCGGACGCCAAGTACTTCGACAGCGACCGGATCAAGCGCGGCAAGCTCGAGCACCTGCTGCGCGCCAAGGCCGTGCTGCTGCCGGGGCTGGCGATGCGCCTCGCGGACGAAGCCACCGGCGAGACGCTCGAGTGGAAATACGAAGGCGGCATGGCAGCCTACCTCCAGGAGAGCCTTGCCGGCGAGGAAGGGGTGGCGAGCCCGGTGATCGTGGGCGAGTCCTACTGCGCGGAGGGCGATCCGCAGTTCGCGGCCGGAGAGGGGGCCGCCTGGGCGCTCGCCTGGTGCGAGGGAGGCGGGGGAGGGGAGTCCTACGTCAACCTGATTCCCACGGTCGAAGGCGGCACGCACGAGTCCGGCCTCAAGTCGGGGGTCTTCGACTCGATCCGCGAGTTCTGCCTGCACCACGAGCTGCTCGCGCGCGGCGTCACCCTGCAGTCCGAGGACGCCTGGAAGCACCTGCGCTTCGTGCTCTCCACGCGCATGCTGGACCCGCAGTTCCAGGGGCAGACCAAGGCCAAGCTCAACTCGCGCGACGCGGTGAAGCTGGTGGCCTCGCGGCTGAAGGACCCGCTCGA
>CAZOIB010000309.1:0-27821 GCA_964579785.1 uncultured Lysobacter sp.
ACCGCCTTCATGAACTCAACCGACACGCAGACCGTCACGTTGAAGATGTTGAGTTCGCCTTCGTCCTTCGAGTGGATGAAGCGCTAGATGACCGGGAGGTCGCAACGCAGCACGCACATCTGCGAGCCGCGGCCGGCACCGGCGGACTCCACCGTTTCGCAGGACTGGTCGAACACGCGCATGTACGACACCGGACCGCTCGCGCGCGAATTGGTACCCTTGACCCAGGCGCCTTCGGGACGGATCGAGGAAAAGTCGTAGCCGACGCCGCCGCCGCGGCGCATGGTCTCCGCGGCCTCGGCGAGGGCGGAATAGATGCCGGGACGGCCGTCGACGATCTCGGTGATGGAGTCGCCCACCGGCTGCACGAAGCAGTTGATGAGCGTGGCGGTGAGCGTCGTGCCCGCGGCGGAATTGATGCGCCCGGCGGGGATGAAACCGTTCTCCTGCGCCTCGAGGAACTTGGCTTCCCAGAAGGCGCGGCGATCCTCGTTCTCGTTGGCGGCGAGCGCCTTGGCCACGCGCGTGCGCACCTCGCGTATCGAGGTTTCGCCGTCCTTCGCATACTTCTCGATGAGGACTTCGGTGCTGATTTCCTGGGCGGGTAGCCGGGCGATGTCGGCGGCGGAACGGCGGGACTTGGCCACGCTCATGAGGTAATCCCCCTAATGCTCTACTTCGTTATAGTGAACTCGCCAGCTTCTTGGGCGGGCGGAGAGTTGATTTTTGGCGCAAGCCCCTTTTTCCGGTTGACCCAGATCAAGTGGCCGATGACTCTGACGACCCCTACATTTTGTGGTCAAGGCGCGATTTCTGTCCAGTAGTTACAACCTATAGTGCCTGGCGAGCGGGCACTTACTTGCAGGAGAAGCGTGCATGGCGACCGAAACGGCAACACTCGCCGGCGGATGTTTCTGGTGCCTCGAGGCAGTCTACGACCAGCTTTCCGGGGTGCAGGGCGTGGAATCGGGCTACATGGGGGGCCGGACGCAGAATCCGAGCTACGAGGACATCTGCACGGGGGAGACGGGCCATGCCGAGGTCGTGAGGATTGCCTTCGATCCGGCGGTGGTCGGCTACCGCGACCTGCTGGCGGTTTTTTTCACCATCCACGACCCCACGACCCTGAACCGGCAGGGCAACGATGCCGGCACGCAGTACCGCTCGGCCATCTTCTTCCACTCGCCGGAGCAGGAGCAGGCGGCGCGGGAAACGATCGCGCGACTCTCCGGCGAGAAGCTGTGGGCCAACCCCATCGTCACCGAGGTCGTGCCCGCATCCGCGTTCTGGCAGGCGGAGGATTACCACCAGGAATATTTCGAACGCGTGGGCTCGCGCAATCCGTACTGCACGATGGTGGTCGAGCCCAAGGTCGCCAAGTTCCGCAAGCACTTCCTCGACCGGCTCAAGAAGTGAACGAACCCGGTTCATGAACCGGGTTCGGAAGGTCTACTTGAGCAGCAGCCCGGGCAGCCAGAGCGAGAAGGCGGGCACGTAGGTCACCGCGAACAGGGCCGCCAGCAGCGCCGCGTAGAAGGGCAGGATCGTGCGCATCACCTCGCCCACCGAGATGCCGCCGATGGCGCAGCCCACGAACTGCGTCGTGCCGACCGGTGGCGTGTTCAGGCCGAGGGCGCAGTTGATCAGCATCACCATCCCGAACTGCACCGGGTCCATGCCGTAGTGCATCGCGATCGGCAGGAAGATCGGGGTGCAGATGAGGATGGTGCTCGCCATGTCCATGAAGGTGCCGAGCACGAAGAGGATGAGGTTGATGAGGAAGAAGACGACCCACGGGTTGGTCGAGACCGCCGCGAGCGCCGCCCCGGCAAGGTCGGCGACCTGGTAGAGGGCGATGAGGAACTGGAACATCGTCGACACGCCGATGAGCAGCAGCACCACCCCCGTGGTCTTCACCGCCCGCGCGGCGGCCTTGAGGAAGTGGGTCCAGGTCATCGTGCGGTAGAAGAGGAAGGTGAGCGCGAGCGAGTACACGACCGCGACGGCCGCCGATTCCGTGGCCGTGAACACGCCGCTCAGGATGCCGGCCAGGATGATCGCCACCACGAGGAGCCCCGGAAGCGCCGCGGCGAGCGAGCGCCCGATGGCGTTCCACCCCGCGAACGCGCCTGCCGGGTAGCCGCGGTGCACGGCGACGGCATAGGCCGCGACCAGCATGCACACGGTGAGCACGAGGGCCGGCAACACCCCGGCCGCGATGAGCGCACCGATGGAGACCTTCCCGCCCGCCGCGAGCGAATAGATGATCATGTTGTGGCTCGTCGGCATGAGCGCGCCGACCAGCGAGGCGTGCGTCGTGACATTGACCGCGTAGTCGACGTGGTAGCCCTCGCGCTTCATCATCGGGATCATCACCGACCCCATGGCGGAGACGTCCGCCACGGGCGAGCCGGAGACGCCGCCGAAGAGCGTGCAGGCGAACACGTTGGACATGCCCAGGCCGCCGCGGATGTGCCCGACGGCGCTGCGCGCGAACGCGACGATGCGCTCGGCGATGCCGCCGTGCAGCATGAGCTCGCCGCTGAAGACGAAGAACGGGATGGCGAGGAACGAGAAGATGTTCATCCCGGACATCATCTGCTGGAAGAGGACCGCGACCGGCAGGCCCTCGTAGAGGATGGCGCAGACGGCCGACAGGCCGATCGCGAACGCCACCGGCGTGCCGATCAGCAGCAGCACCACGAAGCTCACGCACAGGATCGTCAGTGCCACGATGGCCTCACCTCGGTGCCGCGGGCCAGCGCGATCACGTGTTCCAGCGAGAAGAGGACGATGAGCGCGCCGGAGATCACCAGCGGGACGTAGCGCACCGACTCCGGCAGGTCCAGGTTGGCGAGCTTGTAGGACGAGACGGAGGCCCCGAGCACGGTCCCGTTGTACGCCATCATGGCGCCGAAGATCGCGACGCAGGCGTGGATCAGGTACTCCACGCGCCGCTGCCAGCGCGGCGGTGCGAGGGCGAGGAGGGAGTCCATGCCGATGTGTCCCGCGTCGCGCACGCCGACCGCGGCGCCGAGGAGCGTCACGTAGAGCACGAGCACCAGGGCCAGGTTCTCGGTCCACGTGGGACTCGCGTTGAGGACGTAGCGCCCGAAGACCTGGAAGGCGACCACCGTCACGATGGCGACGAGCCCCGCCACGCACGCGTAGAGGCAGTAGCGCGCGAGCAGCGCATTGAGGCGCCCGAGCAGGTCAGGCGGGGGCGTGGCGCCCTTCATGCGCGACTTACTTGGTGTCCTGGATGCGCTTCACCAGGTCCTTGAGTTTGGGCGTGTTGGCGAAGCGCGCGTAGACCGGCGCCATGGCGTCGACGAACTCCTGCTTGTTCGCGAGGGTGATGACGTGGCTGCCGGCGGCCTCGACGAGCTTGCGCGACTTCACCTCGCGCTCGTCCCAGAGCTTGCGCATGTACGGGACGGAGTCACGGGCGGCCTGCCGCAGGAGGGCCTGGTCTTCCTTCGACAACGTGTCCCAGACCTTCTTCGAGAAGACCAGCACTTCCGGGGCGAGGGAGTGCTCGCTCAAGTTGTAGTATTTGGCAGCCTCGAAGTGGCGCGACGACTCGTAGGAGGGCCAGTTGTTTTCCGCCGCGTCGACCACGCCGGTCTTGAGCGCCGTGTACACCTCGCCGTAGGGCATCGGGGTCGCGTTCGCGCCCATGGCCTGCACCATGGCGACGAAGAGATCGGACTGGATCACGCGGATCTTGAGCCCCTTCATGTCCGCGAGCGCGCGCACCGGCTTCTTCGTGGTGTAGAACGAGCGCGAGCCGCTGTCGTAGAAGGCCAGGCCCACGAGTCCCTGCGAGGCCATGGCGGCCAGGATCTCCTCGCCCACCGGCCCGTCGAGCACCTTGCGCATGTGCTCGGTGGAGCGGAACACGAACGGCAGCCCCGTGACGATCGTCTCCGGCACGACGCTGTTGAGCGGCGCCACGTTGATGCGCATCATGTCCAGGCCGCCGATCTTGAGCTGCTCGATGTTGTCCTTCTCGGTGCCCAGCGCGCCGGTGGGATAGACGCGCACGCCCAGGCGCCCGTTGGAGCGCTCCTTCACCAGCTTGCCCATGTGGTTCACCGCCATGACCGTCGGGTAGTCGGCCGGATGCACGTCGGCGGAGCGGAAGTCGCGGGCTTGCGCGGGCAGCGCCAGGCAGGCGAGCGTGGCGAGGCTTGCGAGTTGGGCGAGCAATCGATTCGTCATGGTGTGTGCTCCTGGAGGCGGGTTTCGGATGGGAAGGGCGTCTCGGCCAGCCCTTTCACGCCCGGGCGCAGCGCGAACACCGCGCCGGCGAGCGGCTGGCCCTCGAGCGCGGCCGGGTCGGCCGGCCGGATGCTGGTCACGAACAGCGTGTCGAGGCCCGCGCCGCCGAAGGCGCACATGGTGGGCTTCTTCACGGGCATGTCGATTCTCCGGTCGAGGCGTCCGTCGGGCGCAAAGCGCAGGAGGCAGGCGCCGTCGGCGGCGCAGGTCCAGTAGCAGCCGTCCTCGTCGACCGCGGCGCCGTCCGGGCGGCCCGGATGGTTGTTCATGTCGACGAACAGCCGGCGGTTGGAAGGCGTGCCCGTCGCGGTGTCGTAATCGAAGCACCAGATGCCGCGCACGGTCGGGTGGGAGTCGGAAAGATACATCCGGTCGCCCGCCGGGGAGAAGGCGAGCCCGTTCTGCACGAGGAGCCCGGAGACGACGGGGCCCGTGAGTCCGACGGGCATTGCGTAACTGAAGAGGTTGCCCACGGCGTGCGCGGCCGGGATGTCGGTATGCATCGTTCCCGCCCAGAAGCGTCCCTGCCGGTCGCAGCGGCCGTCGTTGAAGCGCATGCCGGGCATGGCGAAGCCGGGTGTCGCCAGGCGCCGGGCGGAGACCGTGCCCCCGTCGCCGAGTTGCAGCAGGAAGATTCCCGTCTGCATCCCGGCGACGAGCGAGCCGTCCCGCGCGAAGGCGATGCAGCCCACCGGTTCCGCCGCCGTCCATGCGTCGAGCCGGCCGGAGGCGGGCAGCAGCCGCAGGATCCGGCCCGCGGGGATGTCCACCCAGTAGAGCGCCGATTCCTCCGGCCTCCACACGGGGGACTCGCCGATCGCGTATTCCGGTTCGGTCAGGCGCTCGATCGTCGCCATGGATCAGTCGTCGAAGGGGCCGGCGGTGACGAAGGCCCCGCCCTGGAAGATCGCCACGGGATCGGCGGGATCGAGGGGCGGGCCCAGGGCCTCGACGCGGGCGCGTTGTCCGTCGGCCGAGTCCTGCGGCACGAAGCCCAGGTGCGCGGCCTTGCGGTTGTCATACCAGAGCCCCGTGTTGCTGGATACCCCGAAGACCACGGTGTGCCCCACGCCGGGAGTCACGAGCGCGCGTGTCACGAGCTGCGTGAGGTCGTCGTAGCTGAGCCAGGTGCGCAGCATGCGGCGGTCGCGCGCTTCGGGGAACGACGAGCCGATGCGCAGGCACACCGTCTCGATCCCGTGCCGGTCGAAGTAGAACCGCGAGAGGCTCTCGCCGAAGCACTTGCTCACGCCGTAGAGTCCGTCCGGCCGCATGGGGGCGTCGGCGTCGATGCACTCGTCCTGCCGGTAGTATCCCGTCACGTGGTTCGAGCTCGCGTAGACCACGCGGCGAACGCGGTGCTTGCGCGCCGCCTCGTAGAGATTGAAGACGCCCACGATGTTGGCGCGCAGGATCGGTTCGAAGGCGGACTCCACGGAGATGCCTCCGAAGTGCAGCACCGCGTCGACGCCTTCGACCATGCGCCGGACCGCTTCCTTGTCGGCCAGGTCGCACTGGTGCACCTCCTCGCCGGGCCGGGCCGGGCCGAGGTCCGCCAGGTCGGAAACGCGAAGCACCTGCGTGAGCGGACGCAGCCGCTCGCGCAGGATGGATCCGAGGCCGCCGGCGGCACCGGTGAGGAGCAAGCGCTGGAACTTTCGCGTAGGGTCCATGGATCTCCGGCGGGGCGGCCGCGGCGTCGAGAGGTGACAAGGAAAACGATTTCCTTTTTGCCAGAGCCCCTGCCCGGTGTCAAGCCGGCGACCAAAAAACGGGCGACGCCCGGGCCGCCCGGCTTGACAGAAGCGGGGGAAAACGGCGAAAACGTTTACTCATGAAGAAGCGACCCACCATCCGCGACGTGGCGAGCCGCGCCGAGGTCTCCATCGCCACGGTGTCGAAGTTCATCAACGGCGCGCAGCGCTTTTCGGCGGCGGTCGAGCGCCGCATCCAGGCGGCGATCGACGAACTCGCCTACCACTCGAACCCGCTCGCCCGCAGCATGATCACGGGCAAGACCGGATCGGTCGGCGTGGTCATCCTCGACATCCTCAATCCGCACTTCACCAAGCTGGTCAAGGGCGCCAACCGCGTCGCGCTCGAGCACGGCTACAACCTGCTCTTCGTCGATACGGAAGAGAGCCAGGCGCACGAGGCGGACCTGCTCGCCGCGCTCAGCCGCCGCGTCGACGGGCTCATCGTGAGCACGCGCATGCCCGAGGAGCACCTGCCGCAGGTGTTGGCGCTCGGCAAGCCGGTCGTCTTCTCGGGGCGCGTGGCCCCGGCGGGTTCCGTCAGCATCGGCATCGACGCGTACGCGGCCGCCTTCATGATCGGGGAACTGCTCGCGAAGCAGGGCCACCGGCGCGTCGCCTACCTCGGCTTCGCGCCCGCGCGGCCGGACCAGGAGAGGATCAGGGGCCTGACGGACGCTCTGGCGGCGCACGGGCTGGCCCCCTTGCGGTTCGAGGTCCACGGACCCACGCTCGCCGAAGGCGAGCGCGTCTGTTCCTCCATCCTGCTCGGCAAGGTCAAGCTGGACGCCGTGGTCTGCTACAACGACCTGATCGCGATCGGGTTCATGGGCGTGGCCAGTTCGCTCGGCATCTCGATCCCGGCCGACCTGTCCGTGGTCGGCATCGACAACATTCCCTTCGGCCGCTTCACCAGCCCGCCCCTGACCACGGTGGACACGCAAAGCGAGCAGCTGGGCGAGGAAGGAATGCGGCTGTTGCTGCGCCTCATCGCGGGCGACGATCCGCCGGCGCCAGGGCATACGCGGCTGGAGCCCCGCCTCGTGCTACGCGACTCGACCCGCAGCCGTTCCGACGGTCCGGCCCCGGGCTGAGCGCCCCACGCGGGCGACACGCCAACATCCCCGCTAAGGAAACTGTTTCCAAAGATGTTGTAAACGTTTTCCTCACCTTCTCCTCGCGGGATCTGGCTCCCCCAGGAAACCGGCAAGTGCCCGGAGCTGCGCCAGTATTGTCTTTTCTCCCAGCTAGTTAGGAACGTCGCGGTGCCGGATCCTCGATCGGCCCCGTCGCCCGGCAGGGCGTGGCCCCCCGTTGACAGGCCGGAAAGTCCCGACTAGAGTGGAAATCGTTTTCCTACGCAATGGCCGGCACAGACCGCAGACGACGGCCGCCGGCCGCCAGGAGAACGCCCGACGCGACCGTGACCAAAAAGCGCGCCCCGCCGCAGAGCGCAGGCGCCGCAAGAGGAGGAGCAAGTGAAGAGGAAACCCTTTTTCGCGCTGACACCGATCGCCCTGGCCGTGATGGCGATTTCCCGCCCGAGTCTTGCGCAGGAAGTGGCCGCAACGGCCGCTCCGCCGGTTTCGGAAGCCACCGTGCTCGCGCAGGCGGCGCCGGCGCCGGGATCGCCGGCCGCCGCCAAGCCGTCGGTCGAAGCGGTGGAGAAGATGACCGTGACCGGGTTTCGCGCCTCCGTGGAGAGCGCGCTCGCGACCAAGCGCGAGGACAGCGGCATCATCGACGTGATCAAGGCCGAGGACATCGGCAAGTTTCCCGACACCAACCTCGCCGAGGCGCTGCAGCGCGTGCCCGGCGTGGTGATCGACCGCGACGCCGGCGAGGGACGCAACATCACCGTGCGCGGGCTGGGCGGCGACTTCGTGCGCGTGCGCATCAACGGCATCGAGGCCCTCGCGACTACGGGCGGCACGGACAGCTCCGGCGGGGCGAACCGCTCGCGCGCATTCGACTTCAACGTCTTCCCGGCGGACCTGTTCAATGCCCTGGTGGTGCGCAAGAGCTCGTCGGCGGACGTCGAGGAGGGCTCGCTGGGCGCAACCGTGGAACTGCAGACGCCGCACCCGTTCGACTTTCCCGGCTTCACCGCCACGGCCGCGCTCGAGGGCCGCTACAACGACCTGTCGGAGAAGACCGACCCCAAGGTCGCCTTCCTGATGTCCAACCGGTTCGCCGACGGCAAGATGGGCCTGCTGATCGCCGGCGCCTTCTCGAGCCGCAACCTGTTCGAGGAGGGGTTCAGCACGGTGCGCTGGGACAACGGAGCCTCGGCGGGCGGCTGGTGCGCGCCGGTCGGGGTGACGCCGGCCAACCCCACCACCTCCACTGCGACGACTTGCGGTCCCGCCGCGCAGGGTGTCGCGCGACTGCCCGCTTCGACGGACGCGACCAACGCCTACAACGCCGCGCGCGACGCCAACAACTTCCATCCGCGCCTGCCGCGCTACGGGCGCCTCACCCATGAGCAGGACCGCAGCGGCTTCACCGGCGCCTTCCAGTGGCGGCCCGTCGCCAGCACGCTGTTCACCCTCGACTACGTCTATTCCAAGCTGAAGGCGACGCGGCAGGAGGACTTCCTCGAGGCCATCTCGTTCAGCCGCACGGCCGCCCAGGGCGGCAAGCCGCAGACCAGCGTGATCAACACGGCATACGACTCGAACGGCGCCCTGCTGTACGGTCTCTACAACGGCGTCGACATCCGCGCGGAGTCACGCTACGACGAGCTGTCCACTACCTACAAGCAGCCCAGCCTGGTCCTCGAGCACGAGTTCAACGACAAGCTCAAGCTCACCGCCCGCATCGGCCGCGCCGACTCGGTCTTCGACAACCCGGTGCAGACGACCACGACGCTCGATGCGCTCAACGTGAACGGCTACGGCATCGACTTTCGCGGCAACGATCGCTTGCCCGCCATCACCTACCCGTTCGACGTCACCCGGCCCGGGGCGCTCACCATCGTCGGCGTGCCCAGGGTGACGAGCGGCACGCAGCCTGCGACGATCCCCAACACCACCTCGAGTGAAATCCGCATCCGCCCGCAAGGCGCAAACAACCGCCTCGACGTCGGGCGCTTCGACCTCGCCTGGGACGCGATGCCCGACCAACTGAAGATGACCGGCGGACTGGATTACAAGAAGTACGATTTCAGCACCTTCGAGTTCCGGCGCGTCAACCAGAACGACACCATCTTCGCACCGCCCGCCGGGACCTCCGTCGACAGCCTCGCCACCACGCTCACCGGGTTCGGCAGCGGGCTGAGCCTGCCCTCCGGCGTTCCGACAACGTGGGTGATCCCGAACCTCGGGGCCATCGCGAGCGCGTACAACATTTACTGCAACTGCATCATTTCGGGGCCGGCCGGCGGCCCGGGCGACTTCACGCTGTCCTCGACCAATAACGGCAACGCCCGCGGCAACAACCGTGCGGTGACGGAGACGGACACCAGCGGCTGGCTGCAGGGCGACTTCCGCGGCACGCTCTTCGGCAAGCCGGTGCGCGGCAACGCGGGCGTGCGCTACGTGAAGACCAGGCAGGAGGCCACCGGCTACCAGGCCACCGCCGGCGGCACCGAGGTGACCGTCGAGCAGTCGTACGACGACTGGCTGCCCTCCCTCAACCTCGTCATGGACGTCGACCGCGACTTCCTCGTGCGCTTCGCGGCCGCCCGCGTGATGGCGAGGCCGCAACTGGGCAACCTCAACCCCGGCGGCACCATCAGCAACACGGGCAACCTCGCGATCAACGTCGGCAACCCGTTGCTGCAGCCCTTCCGCGCCAACACCGTGGACATGAACTTCGAGTGGTACTTCGACCGCAACTCGCTCATCGGCGTGGGCCTGTTCGGCAAGGACATCGGCACCTACATCCAGACGCTGCGCACGAACGTCCCGTACAACCAGACGGGGCTGCCGATCTCGCTGCTGCCCCCCAACTTCACCGGCGAGGAGGTGTTCCAGGTCACCACGCCCGTGAACACGCCCGGCGGCAAGCTGACCGGCGTCGAGCTCAACTACCAGCAGCAGTTCCGCTTCCTGCCCGGCTGGATGCAGAACTTCGGCACGCTCCTCAACTACACCTACGTCAAGTCGCAGATCGAGTACCTGGTCTCGCCCACCTCGACGACGACCATCACGGACGACCTGCTGAACCTCTCGCCGCGCACCTGGAACGCGACCCTCTACTACGACGACGGCCGCTTCAGCGCGCGTGTCTCCGCCGCGTACCGCCAGGAGTTCCTCACGCGCGTGCCGGGGCAGAACAACAACGACGTCGAGGGCAAGAACGCGACCACGAACATCGACGCGCAGGTCTCCTGGAAGCTCAACAAGAACGTCGAATTCACGCTGCAGGGCGTGAACCTCACCAACGAGCCGGTGGACCAGTTCATCTCGCGGGCGCGCAACAGCGTCGTGGTGAACCACGTGACCGGCCGCGAGTTCATCGCCGGCGTGCGCGCCCGGTTCTGAAGGCCGGCGCTCTCCCGGTGGGCTCCTTCGGGGGGGCTCGGCTCCCCCGTTTTTTTCTGGTCGCGCTCGTCGCGGCGACCCCGGCGAAGGCGTCCGACGCGACGGCAGCGGCGCGCCGCCTGGTGCTCGTCGGCGACTCGACGATGGCGACGCGCACCGGATACGGCGACGCGCTTTGCGCCCTCTTCGGCCCCGGCCTGGAGTGCGTCAACCTCGCCCGCGGCGGACGCAGCACGCGCAGCTTCCGCGCCGATGGTTCCTGGGAGCGCGTGCGCGCCCGCCTCGCCGAGCCCGGAGTCGCGGCTGGCACCGTGGTCGTCGTGCAGTTCGGCCACAACGACCAGCCCGGAAAGCCCGGGCGTTCGACGGATCTCGCGCACGAGTACCCGGCCAACCTCGAGCGTTACGACCGGGAGATCCGCGCGGCGGGCGCGCGGCCGGTGCTGGCCACGCCCCTGTCGCGGCGCAAGTTCCACGGTGCGGCGATCGACGACGACCTGAAGCCCTGGGCCGACGCGATGAAGCGCGTGGCCGAAGCCGGTCGCGTCCCGCTCGCGGACCTGCACCGCGCCAGCGTCACGGAGCTGGAGCGCCTCGGTCCGCAGGAGGCCGACACGCTGGCGATGCCGCCTCCCGACTTCGACCGCACTCATCTCGGCAGGAAGGGTGCCTCGCTGTTTGCGCAGCTCATGGCGCGCGAGCTGGTGGCAGCCGTTCCCGAACTGGCCATGCGGCTCGCGAGCCGGCCGCAGTTCGGCGAAGAGGATGCGGCGAAGATCACCGCCCGGGAAGTGCTCGGCCGTACCGGGTTCGCGGGACGCGAAACGGACGATCCCTGGGATCCGCAGGATGAGCCGCTTGCGCGCGACCGGCTGTCCCGGCCCGACTTCATCGTCGACGCAGCCGCCAGTGCCGACGGCCGCACCACTTTCGGGTCGTTGCAGCAGGCCGTGAACGCCGCGCTGGCCCGGGGCGAAGCGGAGGGGACGGGACGGCGCCTGTTCATCCACGTCCGGCCCGGCACGTATTCCGGGCCGGTCTTCGTGCCGGAGTCGCGCGCGCCGATCACGATTGCCGGTGCGGGCGGCGACGCTGCTGCCGTACGTATCGTCGCGACGATAGATGCCGCCATGCCCGGCGCGCGCCATCGTGAGTCCTTCGGTTCCCGGTTCGTGACGTCGCCGGGCGCGGTGGCTGCGATGGCTACTTCCATTCAGGAGCGCGAGCGTGTCGGCACCTCAGGATCGGCCGTGGTCTGGGTCCGGAGCGACGGCTTCCAGGCCGCGCATCTCACGATCGAGAACGGGTACAACCGCTCGGGGAGCGACGGGCCCGCCGCGATGCAGGCCGTGGCGCTTTTCGTGGACGGCGCCGACCGGGCGCACTTCGAGGGCGTGCGGCTGCTGGGCCTGCAGGACACCGTGTACCTGCGCGCGCCGGCCCCGGGGCGGATCGCGAGGAGCTACTTCGACGACTCGCTCATCGAAGGCGACGTGGACTTCGTGTTCGGCGACGGCACGGCCTACTTCCGCCGCACCGAGTTGCGCACCCGCGGCACGCGCGACGAGGCCTACGCCCTCGCACCCGCCCACCACGTGAGAGCCCGCCACGGCTTCGTCTTCGACGAGTGCCGCTTCACCCACGACGGCTCGCCGCGCGCGCTGGCGGGCCGCTACCACCTCGCGCGGCAGTGGTTCCGCGGCCAGCGCTGCACGCCCTACGTGCCGCGACCGGCGATCCCGGGTTACGCGTGCCGGCCGGGCGAGGCGGACGCGTTCGACGGCACGGCGGGCACGGTTTCCCGCGCGGCCCTGGAGGCCGTCGGCAAGGTCGCGATCCTGCGCTCGCGCATCGGGAGCCACATCGATCGCACCCGGCCCTGGGCGGACTGGAACGCGCCCGGCACCCGCCAGTACCGCCCGGTGCAATACCATGCGAGCGGGTACCTGGCCAACCTGGAAGCCGCCGGCATCGATCCACTGCAGTTGCCGGGCTCCGGGATGGCCGAACTGCCCGGCCTCCCGTTTCTGGGCGAGTACCGCAACGTGCAGGACTAGCGCCACGACAAGCGAACTGGAGGAATCCGCATGCGCCGCCCTTCGACACTGATCTTCGTTGGCCTCCTGGCGCTCGCCCTGCCCGCCGCCGCCGCCGACAAGCTCGCCTTCCCGGGCGCGGTCGGCTGGGCGGCCCACACGCCGGGTGGACGCGGCGGGCGCATCCTGCGCGTCACCAACCTGAACCCGGACGGACCGGGATCCTTCCAGGCCGCCGTGCTGGCGAACGGCCCGCGCATCGTCGTGTTCGAGGTGGCGGGGGTCATCGACCTGGGCCGCAGCGAGTTGAAGATCACCGAGCCATTCCTCACCATCGCCGGCCAGACCGCGCCCTCCCCGGGCATCACCCTGATCCGTGGCGGCCTGGACGTGCGCGCGCACGACGTGGTGATACGCCACATCCGCGTCAGGACCGGCGCCGACGGCCAGGCGAAGCGCAGCGGCTGGGAGGCGGATGCGTTCTCGACGGCCGGCGCCGCCTACAACGTGATCGTGGACCACTGCACGCTGTCGTGGGCCATCGACGAGAACATGTCGGCGTCCGGGCCGCGCTTCAACGGTGCGACGCCCGAGGCGTGGCGCAAGGGCACCAGCCACCGCATCACCTTCTCCTACAACCTGGCGGCCGAGGGCCTCGCCGACGCGAGCCACCCGAAGGGCGAGCACTCGAAGGGTTCGCTCGTGCACGACAACGTCACGGAGATCCTGTTCTACCGCAACATCTGGGCGCACAACGTGGAGCGCAGTCCCCTTTTCAAGGGCGGCGTGCGCGGCTCCATCGTCAACAACCTGATCTACGATCCGCAGCGGCGCGCGGTCCACTACAACCTCATGGACCTGGAATGGGGCGAGCGGCCGCACCAGGTCGGGCAGATGAGCGCGGTCGGCAACGTGCTGCGCGGCGGTCCGTCGACCATGCCCAGGCTGCCGTTCCTGATGCTCGGCAGCGTCGGGGATCTCGAGTACCACGGACGCGACAATATCGCGGTCGACCAGCATGGCGAGCCCCTGCCGGCCTTCGGGCGTTACGGCGAGACGAAGGCGCGGCTCATCGAGAAGAGCGAGCCGGTGGCCTGGTGGCCGCAGCTCGCGGCGCTGCCCGCGAAAGCCGTGGAGACCCACCTCCTGGCCGAAGCGGGGGCACGGCCCTGGGACCGCGACGAGCACGACTTGCGCGTCCTCTTCTTCATTGCGGAAGGCCGGGGGAAGATCATCGACGACGAAAAGGAGGTCGGCGGCTACCCCAGGGTGGGCGAGGTGCGCGCCGCGTTCGTCGAGGCGGACTGGGACCTGGAGACCATGGAGCCCCGGTCGGGGCGGTACCCGGGGCAGAAGGCAAGGTAGCGCCCCCATTGCCGAACCCGGTTCGTGAACCGGGTTCGCGAACCGGGTTCATGGGCCGTGGAGCGGTAGAATCGCGCTTCCATGCGGTTCTTCCGGCTCCTTCGCATCCTTTCCACGATCGGTCGCCACGGGCTCGACGAATTCATCGTCGGGCGCGGCAGCTCGCTCGTTCGCTTCGCTTTCCGCGTTGCCTACTTCTGGGCCGACCGGTCCGGTCCGCGTGGCGTGCGCCTGCGCGTCGCCCTCCAGGAGCTGGGCCCCATCTTCGTGAAGTTCGGGCAGCTCCTGTCCATCCGCCCGGACCTCATCCCCACCGACATCACCGACGAGCTCGCGAAGCTGCAGGACGCGGTGCCGCCGTTCGCCGCGGAGCAGGTGGTCGAGACGCTCGAGCGCGCCTACGGCAAGCCCCACGCGGAGGTCTTCCGCAATTTCGACCTGACCTGCGTGGCGAGCGCCTCGGTGGCACAGGTGCACTTCGCGGAGTTGCCCGACGGGCGCGAGGTGGCGGTGAAGATCCTGCGCCCGCACATCGTCGAGACCATCGACAAGGACACGGGGATACTCTATGCGGTCGCCGGACTCATCGAGCGGCTGCATCCGCTCTCCGACCTGCTGCGCGCCCGCGAGGTGGTGAACGAGTTCGACAAGATCATCCACGACGAGCTGGACCTGCTGCGCGAGGCTTCCAGCATGAGCACGGTGCGGCGCAACTTCGCCGGCAGCCCCATCCTCTACGTCCCGGACGTGTACTTCGACTGGTGCACGCGCGAGGTGATGGTGATGGAGCGCATCGACGCCATCCCGGTGAACGACCTCGAGCAGCTCCGCGCGCACGGCATCGACACGGCCACCCTCGGCAGGAATGGCGTCGAGATCTTCTTCACGCAGGTCTTCCGCGACGGTTTCTTCCACGCCGACATGCACCCGGGCAACATCTTCGTCGCGCGCGACGGGCGCTACTGCGGCATCGACTACGGGATCATGGTGTCGCTGCCGGAAGTGGACAAGAACTGCCTCGCGATGATCTTCATCGCCTTCTTCAAGCGCGACTACAAGGCCGTGGCGTTGGCGCACATCGAGGCGGGGTGGGTGCCGGCCGACACCGGGGTGGAGGAGTTCGAGGGCGCCATCCGCTCCGTTTGCGAGCCGATCTTCGACAAGCCGCTGAAGGACATCTACTTCGGCAAGCTCCTGCTGCGCCTCTTCGAGGTGGGGCGGCGCTTCCGCATGGACATCCAGCCGCAGCTCGTGCTCCTGCAGAAGACGCTCTTGCAGGTGGAGGGGCTCGGGCGCCACCTCGATCCGGAGCTGGATCTGCGCAGTGCCGCGCAGCCCATCCTCGAGCGCTGGATGAGCGAGCAGATGGGGGCCCGCGGTCTCTGGCGGCAGCTGAAGAACGAGGCGCCGCGCTGGACGAAGCTGGTTCCCGAGCTGCCGCGGCTCGTGCACAAGATCCTCTCCGACGACGCGCCGGCGCGCATCGAGCGCGCCATCCGCGACCTCGAGGCCACGCAGCGGCGGCAGACGCGCATCCTGCTCGCCATCGCCGTTGTTCTCGCGCTGATGGTCGTCGGCCTCGCCCTGCGCGGCGTGTAGGTTCCATGCGGTACCAGGTACATGTACCTGGTACCTAGGACTGGCCGGTTCGTGAACCCGGTACATGGACGGTGTTGAACATGCCCCAACAGGCCATTGCGGGCGCGCAGTGGGTCGGGTAACTTCGACTCGGTAGCCATCGCGAACCCTGCCGCAGCTTCCCGGAGGAACAACAATGACGATCGTCCATCGGCTTTCTGCCACCCTGACCCGGCTGCTCGGCGCGGCCGCCCTTCCCCTCGTCGTGTTCGCCGCGCAGCCCGCGCTGGCGGCCGACACGGTGAACGTCTATTCCATCTGGCCCGAGAACTGGGCGCGGCCGATGTTCCAGGAGTTCGAGAAGGCCACCGGCATCAAGGTGAACTTCGTGCGCTTCTCGTCGGGCGAGGCGCTGGCCCGCGTGATCGCGGAAAAGAACAATCCGCGCGTCGACGTCCTCTTCGGCGGTCCCGTCGAGACTCACGCCGCCGGCATCAAGGAGGGCATCTTCGAGTCCTACAAGCCACCGTCCTTCGCGAAGCTGCCACCGCGCTTCAGGCATCCCGACGGACAGTGGGTGGCGATCGCCGACGACCCGCTCGTCTTCATGACCAACGCCAGGTTCCTCAAGGAGAACAACCTCAAGGCGCCGGCCTCATGGAATGACCTCCTGCACCCGGCCTACAAGAACATGCTGCAGATGGCCGACGCCCGCACCTCGGGCACTGCCGTCACGCGCATCTTTTCCGTCCTCGAGGTGAACGGCCGCGACGAGAACAAGGCGTTCGACTACATGAAGAGGCTGCGCCCCAACATCCAGCTCTACACCAAGAGCGGTGGCGGGGGCACGCTGCCGGTCGGGCTTGGCCAGGCGGGCGGCGGCATCTTCTTCATCGTCGATGCGCTCGACACCAAGGCCAAGGGCTATGACGTGGAAATCAGCTTTCCCAAGGAAGGGATCGGCACCGCGGCCGAGGCGATCGCGTTGATCAAGGGGGCCAAGAACCCGGAACTGGGCAAGAAGCTGATCGACTGGGCGTCGTCGCCGGCGATGCAGAACACGCTCGCCAGGCACAAGATCAACTTCCTGCCCGCACACCCGGACGTGGCCGTGGAGCCGAGCCTTGCCGCGGTGCTCAAGGACGCCAAGATCTTCCCGATCGATGCCGACTATGCGGGCGCCAACCGCAAGCGCATGGTGGAACGCTGGATCGCCGAGGTCCTGAACCCCTGAGCACTGGCACATGGCGAGCGTAGCCGCGGCCGACGACCCGCCGCGTGGCCTGGCGTGGGTCCGACAGGATCCCGCCCTCTCCATCCTGGTGGTGGCGCTGTGGCTGCTTCTCGCCCTGTTCGTCGTCTTCCCGCTCGCGATGCTGACGGCGCGGGTGTTCTGGGACGGCGGGCATTTCTCCATCGCCGGTATCGGCGCGATCCTGACGGACAAGCACCAGATCCGCGCATTCTGGAACAGCCTGCTGCTCGCCACCCTGGTGGGATTGCTGGGGACACTGCTCGGCTTCGTCTTCGCCTTCACGGTGGCGCGCGGCGGCCTGCCGCGGTGGGTGGTGACGGCCATCGACGCCGCGGTGCTGCTGCCGCTCATCTCGCCGCCCTTCACGACGGCGATCGCAATGGTGTTCTCCTTCGGCCCGCGCGGCCTCATCACCTACGAGCTGCTGGGCATCAAGGGCTTCACCGTGTACGGCATGGGCAGCACGATGTTCTCCGAAGCCCTCACGTACTTTCCCATCGCCTACCTGGCGCTGCGCCCGATCCTCGCCGCCATCGACTCCAACATCGAGGGGATGGCGATGAGCCTGGGCGCCTCGCGGCTGCGCGTGTTCCGCACGGTGACGCTGCCCTTGTGCATTCCCGGGCTCGCCAATTCCTTCCTGCTGCTCTTCGCGGCCTCGCTCGCCGACTTCGCCACGCCGCTCATCCTCGCGGGCAACGCCTTTCCGGTGCTGCCCACGCAGGCGTTCCTGCAGATCACCGGCATGTTCGACCTGCGCGGCGGCGCGGTGCTCTCGATCGTGCTCCTCGTGCCGGCGCTCGTCGTCTTCGTGCTGCAACGCTACTGGGTCAGCCAGCGCTTCTACGTGACGGTCACGGGCAAGGGCGCCGGCCAGGCGCCCTTCGAGAGCGTCGCGCCGTGGGTGCGCTGGGCGCTGGTAGGGGCCTGCCTCGCGGTGACGCTCGTGATCGTCTACCTCTACGCGCTGCTGCTCTACGCGTCCCTGGTGATGGCCTTCGGCGCGAACCACGCGCTCACGCTGCGCCACTATGGGGTGATCTTCACCGAGGGACTGAAGGCGATCCAGGACACGCTCGTCATCGCCGGCTTCAGCATGCCGCTGGGCGGGCTCTACGGGGTCCTGCTCGGCTATCTCGTGGCGCGCAAGGCATTTCCGGGCCGGCGCACGATGGAAGTGGTGTCGATGGTGAACTACGCGCTGCCGGGCACGATCGTGGGCATCGCCTATCTCATCGCCTTCAACGACCCGCCCATCGAGCTCGCCGGCACGGCGCTCGTGATCGTCGCCTGCTACGTCTTCCGCTACGGCCCGACCGGCATCCGCACGACGATCGCGCTCCTGCAGCAGATCGACCGCAGCCTCGAGGAGGCCTCGCAGAGCCTGGGGGCCGCGAGCGCCACCACGTTCCGGCGCGTGACGCTGCCGCTCATCGTGCCCGCCTTCTTCGCCGGCCTGGGCGTGGTGTTCATCCGCTCGATGACGGCGATCAGCGCCACCATCTTTCTCGTGTCGATCAGCTGGACGCTCATCACGGTGAAGATCCTCGAGAACATGACGGAGCTCTCCCTGGGCCCGGCGGCGGCGTTTTCGGTGCTGGTCATCGTCATCGTGTTCTTCGTGATCGGCGCGATCAGCTGGGCGCTGCGGAGATTGCGTGCCCCCGGGACGGAGCCGGTGACGAGCCTCCTGGGCGGATAGGGGAAGAGACGATGGAAGCGGTCGGCGTACGGGTCGAGGGCGTGTCGAAGCGCTACGCGCACAGGGTGAAGGGCGAGGTTTACGCCGCGCGCGACGTGACGCTCGACGTGCGGCCCGGCGAGTTCGTCACGCTCCTGGGGCCGTCGGGCTGCGGCAAGACGACCACGCTGCGCATGGTCGCGGGCTTCGAGCGTCCCGACGCGGGCCGGGTCGTGATCGGCGGGCAGGATGTCACCCACCAGCTCGCCAACCAGCGCAACATCGGCTTCGTGTTCCAGAATTACGCGCTTTTCCCGCACCTCTCGATCGGGGAAAACGTCGCCTACGGCCTGCGCGTGAGGAATCTCCCCGAGGCGGAGATCGCGAAGCGGGTAGGCGAGGTGCTGGCGCTCGTGGGGCTGGCAGGCTACGAGCAGCAGTTCTCCAACCAGCTCTCGGGCGGCGAGCAGCAGCGGGTGGCGCTTGCGCGCGCCATCGTCATCCGGCCGCGGGTCCTGCTCTTCGACGAGCCCCTCTCCAACCTCGACGCCAAGCTGCGCGTGCAGATGCGCCACGAGATCCGCGACCTGCAGCGACGCCTGGCGATCACCACCCTGTACGTGACCCACGATCAGGAGGAGGCGATGGCGGTCTCCGACCGCATCGCGGTGATGAACCAGGGCGCCATCGTCCAGGAGGGCAGCGCTGCCGACCTCTACCATCGCCCGGCCTCCGCATTCGTGGCGCAGTTCATCGGCCGCGTGAACCTCTTGCCGGCGCGGGTAGAGTCCGTCGCGGGTGGTGGCGGCGAGGTGACGGTCATGGGACACCGCCTGGCGGTGGCCGCGATGCCACCGGGGATCGCGGCGGGCGAGACAGTGCAGCTGGTGCTGCGGCCGGAGGCGGTCGCGCTCGCCGCGGTGGAAGGAGCCGGCACCCTGCCGCGCGGCAGGGTTGAAGGACGCATGTTCCTCGGCGAGAAGGTTGAGTACGTGGTGCGCTGCGGCGATACGCTGCTGCAGGTGGTGAGCTACAACGTGAGCGCCGGCGAGCTGGCGGCCGAGGGAGCCGACGTCGCGCTCGCGTTCAAGGGGCCGGACATCGCCGTGCTGCGCGGGGAGCGGCCATGACGGCCTGGCGGCTGTGGGCTCTCCTCGCGGTCCTGGTCCTGCTGCCGCTGGCGGGCGCCGTCCGCGCCGACGCGGGCCGCGAGATGCACGGCGAGAGCGACATCTTCGCGGCCGACGGTGTCGCGATCGCGTGGGCAATCCTGCGCGCGGCCAACCCCGACGACGCGACGGTGGTGATGCGCATCGCCAGGGACGACTCGCGCTACCGGGCGCTGGGAGTCGTCGCGATCGATCCCTTCAGCGGAAACTCGCAGACCGTCCGCGTGCCGTCCGCCGCCGCGGCGAGCGTCGACGTGCCCTCGCGGCGCGGGCGATTCGGCGACTACGCGCGCACCGAGGTGCGGTTGTACGCGTCGGCGCGGCCGGCCGCGGGGCAGGCGCCGACCTTCACCGTCTACTACCAGGGCGTGCCGGACACGACGCCGGAATTCGAGACGGAAGCGAAGCTGCGCGACTGGCTCGACAGCCGCATGGCACGCCTGCGCACCGCCACCGGAGGAAAGGTGCGATGACGCGCGACGAGATGGCACGGATGCTGGACCACTCGGTGCTCAAACCCGAGGCCGTCGAGGCGGACATCGTCGCCGGCATGGAGGTGGTGCGGACCTGGCCCGGCGGCTACTACTGCGTGCAGCCCTGCTGGGTGTCGCTGGCTGCCCGGCTGCTCGCCGGGACTCCGGTGGGAGTGATTTCCGTGGTCGGGTTCCCGCACGGGTGCGACCGCGGCGAGGCCAAGGCGCGCGCGGCGGAAATCGCCGTGGCGGACGGGGCGGCGGAGATCGACTTGGTGATGAACTTCGGGATGCTGCGCAGCGGCCGGGCGGCGGAGGTCGGCAAGGACCTCGAAGCCGTGGTGCGCGCGGTGCCCGGCATACCGGTGAAGGTGATACTGGAGTCGGCGGCGTTGAGCGCCGAGGAAGCGCGTCTCGCCTGTCGGCTCGCCGTCGCGGCGGGTGCGGCGTTCGTGAAGACGTCCACCGGGTTTCATCCGGCCGGAGGCGCAAGCGTGGAGGCGGTGCGGCTCATGCGCGAGTCGGTCGGCCCGGCGTTCGGCGTGAAGGCGTCCGGCGGGATACGCAACCTGGCCGACGTCCTGCGCATGATCGAGGCCGGGGCAAACCGGATCGGCACCTCGGCGAGCGCCGCCATACTGGCCGCGCTCCCCGGCTAGCGTCCCTCTAGCGCGCGTCGAAGTCGAGCAGCACCGGCTGGTGGTCGGAGAGCTGTGTGTCGAGATCGACGCGGATGTCGCGCACGCGCGGCGCGAGGTCCTCGCTCACGAAGATGAAATCGCAGCAGCAGGGCTCCTTCGCGTAGCGGTGGTCGTGCAGGCAGAAGGTGGGTTCGTGCGCGCGCCGGCCGTTGACGATCGCCCAGGCGTCGCGGTAGGCGGGCCCGCCGCTCGCGAGCGGTGCCTGGATGTCCGCGTAGGCCGGGTTCTCGGGCGGGAAATTGAAGTCCGCCGTAAGGATCGCGGAAGGCGTCTGCGCGGTGAGGTCGAAGGGGCCGTTCTCGGCAGTCGGAAAGCCGGGGCGCGCGGCGCGGTCGCAGGCTTCGTCGTGCAACTCGCGCAGCCTTGCGGCCTGCGCCGCCCGCTGCACCGGCGAGTAGTACTCGAGGTGCGTCGTGGTGACCCGCACGGGCCCCAGCGGCAGCCGCAGTGTCGCCTCGATGGCCACGCGCGGCATCGATTCCTTGCCCGGATCCGCGGGCCAGGGCAGCAGGTGGCGGCGGATGGAAACCACGGGCAGGCGCGTGAGGATCAGGTTGCCGAAGCGCCGGCGCCTGCCGGGACCGTCGAGATCGACCCCGTAACCCGGAATCGCCGTGTAGCCCGGGAGCAGGGCAGCCAGCTGCGCGAACTGGTCGGCGTCATCGTTGCCTTCGAGGCCGGGAAAGTTGTCGGCGATCTCCTGGAGATTCAGGACGTCGAAGTCGGCCATCGCGCGGGCGTGCGCCACGATGCGCGCGAGATCGACGCGCCCGTCGATGCCCCGCCCCCACTGGATGTTCCAGGTGATGAGCTTCATGTCCGCTGCCGATTCTGCCAGAACGGCTGCGCGCGGGCCGCGGGCGCGGCGCCCCTAGTAAAGGAGCCGCGTGATGCGCTTGCTGGCCGTCTGGGCGTTCACCGTCCAGGTGAAGGTGGCCACACCCTCCTCACCCGGCCGTTGCGAGAAGTCGAAGTTGCCTTCTCCCACCTTCTCCACGCTTACGCGCGCCGGGTCGAAGGCGGTGCCGGGGAAGTAGGGCGGCCCCGACGAGCGGTACACGATGCCGGTCCAGCGCGTCGAGCTCACCCAGTGCCCGTCCTGCAGGAAATACCAGGTCGGGGCGCCCGCGGCGGCGAAAAGACGGCGATCTGCGGCCGCCCGCGCACGGAAAAAGCGAGGCGTTCCGGGTTGGGCCCGGCGGGATTGCCGTCGGAGTGGACCTCCACGCGCCAGTCGCCGATGGGCAGCGTCCCCAGGCGGATGTCGACGACGCGAGGCTCGCCCGCCACGAGGCAGTTGTTGGGCCGGTGCGCGATCCGGATCAGTCCATTGACGGAGGAAACGGAGACGGACTCCGGCACGAAGGTGCAGGAATCCGTGGTCATGCGCAGATTGACCGGATCGAACTCGCTGGGCTCGGCAGGCGAGATTGCGGTGCCGGCGGCATGAGCCGAAAGAGCGAGGAAGGCGCCGGCGATCGCGGGCGCGACAAGGCGAAAGCAGGGGGTCATGTCGGCGGCGGATTCATCGGAAAGGAGACACCGGAATTGTCCCGCGGGCCGCGGGACCTCGGGTTACTGCAGTGCAACATCGTTTTTGCTAGACTCGCCCGCAAACCGCAACCGCCCCGCGAAGCACCATGAACAACCTCATCTTCTTCACGATCGCCTACCTCGTGGTCACCATCGCGATCGGTCTTTACGCCGCGCGGTTCGTCTCCACCGCCAAGGACTACCTCGTCGCGGGGCGCGGGCTGCCGCTGTACATGAACGTGGCCACGGTCTTCGCGACCTGGTTCGGCGCGGAGACGGTGCTCTCGGTGTCGGCCACGTTCGTGAAGGACGGCCTGGGCGGCATCCCGGCGGACCCCTTCGGCGCCACCTTCTGCCTGATCTTCGTGGCGCTCTTCTTCGCGCGCGCCTTCTACCGCCTGGACCTCCTCACCATCGGCGACTTCTACAAGAAGCGCTACGGCAAGGGGGTCGAGGTGCTCACCAGCCTCGCGGTGACGCTCTCCTATCTCGGGTGGACCTCGGCGCAGTTGACGGCCCTGGGAATCGTCTTCAACTCGCTCTCGCAGGGCGCCATCACGCTCGACCAGGGCATCCTGCTCGGCGCGGTCATCGTCCTCGTCTACACGACCTTCGGCGGCATGTGGTCGGTGGCGCTGACGGACCTCTTCCAGTCGGTGGTGATCGTGCTGGGCCTCATCTACGTCGCGGTGCTGGCCACGGGCATGGTCGGGGGCTTCGGCAAGGTGATCGCGCATGCGTCGGACGCCGGGAAGTTCTCCTTCTGGCCCACCGGCGGCAGCAAGGAATGGTGGGCCTTCGTGGCGGCCTGGGCGACGCTCGCCATCGGCTCCATCCCGCAGCAGGACGTGTTCCAGCGCGTGACCAGCGCCAGGAACGAGAACACGGCGGTGAAGGGCTCGATGCTGGGCGCGGCAGCCTACTTCGTCTTCGCTTTCGTGCCGATGTATCTCGCCTATGCCGCGCTCATGGCCAACCCCGAGATGGTGGGCGGGCTCTTGAAGCAGGAAGGCCGGGAGGTGCAGCTGATCCTCCCGAATTTCGTGCTCGGATACATGCCGCTCGCCGCGCAGGTGATGTTCTTCGGCGCGCTCCTCTCGGCGATCCTGTCCACGGCATCCGGCGCGCTCCTCGCCCCCACGGCGCTCTTCACCGAGAACGTGGTGAAGCCGCTCTTCGGCGAGATGAGCGACAGGCGCTTCCTGCTGGCGCTGCGCGTGATCCTGATCTTCTTCGCCGCCGGCGTGCTCATGTTCGCGCTCAACAACACCAGCACCATGTACGAGATGGTGCAGAACGCCTACAAGGTGACGCTGGTGGGGGCCTTCGTCCCGCTCGCGTGCGGCATCTACTGGCACCGGGCGACGACGCAGGGGGCCCTCGTTTCGGCCCTCGGCGGGCTGGCCGTCTGGGTGATCTGCGAGAGGTTCTTCGCCGACGCCGACGTTCCGCCGCAGATGTGGGGCCTCTTCGCCGCGACGGTGGGGATGCTCGCCGGATCCTTCGCGCCGCAGCTGGTCAAGGACGCCCGGCACGAGGCATTTTCGAAGCGGTAGCTGTGCGCCCGCGGCGCGGCGCTTCTCCGCCTGGCGGCGTTTCGCTCCCCCTTTTCCGCATTTCGTCGCTTTCCGCTACAGCCTCCCCGCGCCTCTCCTTAATCTGGCGGCAAGTCGAACGCGCCCGCCGGGCGCCGCGCCGTGAAGGAGAGACACCATGAGCAACCTCGAGAAGCTGGACCTGATGGGCGTCGCGTCGCTCGCCGCCGTTACCGCGGCCCTGCTGGTGGGCTGGATCGCTACCACGTCCAACCTGGCGCCGGTGCAGCACAGCCTGTCGGCCGGGGAAAAGGCGATCACGCTGACCCGGGAAGGCAGCATGAAGCTCACGGTGACCGCGAGCCGCGAGAGTGCCGTGGCAGCGACGACGAGGCCTGCGCGCGTTGCCTCCAGCGCATCCTCCACCGGCACGGTGCTGCACGTGGCGCTGCCGCTGGCCTTCCGCCCGTAAGGAGCCGGCCATGGCCACCCTCGACCGGGTCATCTCGCCGCAATCCTTCCGCGTCTCGACCGCGGTCACGGTCGTCGTCGCCGGCTGGTTCGCGCTCACCTTCGCCATCACGGTCGGGGCGCTCGTCACCGGCGCCTGAAAGCTCCTGCCGTCCGATCCCTCATGAAACCGTCCAACCGCCCCATCCCCCTGACCTGGCACGTCCGCCTGCGGATGGGGGGAACGCCTCGCCCGGACCGGGAACGCTCCGCCGTGCCCTTCGCCGCTTCGCGTCCGGGCATCGCCGGCCGCTGGAAGCCGCGCGACCGCGTCAGCGCCGCCGGCACCTGATAACCTTCCGGCGACTCCATGTCCCACCCGGCCGCCGTGAACCGCTACACGTACCTGCTCGAGGGCCTCACGCTCAAGCGCGTGGCGCTGGTCACCTTCCTGTGCCTCTGGGCGGCGGCGGCCGTGGTGTGGTTCTTCGCCAACACCTACCTCGACCTGCTGGTGAGCGCGCTCTGCGTGGGCTACACCAGCATGGTGCTGTTCACGGCGGCCACCAACCTGCGCGGCCACCGCCTGCCGCGCTGGGCCATCCAGGTGCTCTCGATCATCGTCGGCTCCTTCTTCGGGACGATGCTCGCCGGCCTCGTCAAGGGGCGGGACATGACCTCGATGTTCACCGAGCGCTACTACGGCGTCCTCATCACCATGGGGCTGGGCATCGGCTTCGGGGCGATGGCGGTGTCGATCTACATCTTCCGCGAGCGCGAGTCGCGCCGCGACGCGGAGCTCGCCCGCGCGCAGGCGGAACGCGCGCAGCTCGAGAAGAACGTCCTGCAGGCCCAGCTCGCCCTGATGCAGGCCCAGGTCGAGCCGCACTTCCTGTTCAACACCCTGGCCAACGTCCAGCACCTGGTCGAGACCGATCCGGCCTCCGCCTCGCGCATGCTGGAGAGCCTCATCCGATACCTGCGCGCGGCACTGCCGCAGATGCGCGAGGACCGGACGACGGTCGGGCGCGAGCTGGACATGGCCAGGGCCTTCCTCGACATCCACCGCATGCGCATGGGCTCGCGGCTCGACTACGTGCTCGAGGTGCCGGAGAACCTGCGCTCCCGCCCGTTCCCGCCGATGATGCTCATCACCCTGGTCGAGAACGCGGTGATCCACGGCGTCGATCCCTGCTGCGAGGCGGGCACCATCACCATCCGCGCGACGGAGGAGGGCGGGCGGCTGCGCCTGGCGGTGGCGGACACGGGCCAGGGGATCTCGCCCAAGAAGGGCACGGGGGTGGGGCTCGTGAACATCCGCGAACGCCTGAAGACCCTCTACGGGACGAGCGCGCGCCTGGTCCTCGAGGAAAACGTGCCGCGCGGCGTGGTGGCGGCCATCGAGCTGGACAGCGGCGCCGCGCCCGAAGGGCAGCCGCCGGCACTTTCCGCGGCAGCCCGCCGTGCGTGATACTCGCGCTCCATGGGCACCTCTCCCGCCGACAATTCGCCTGGGCCGGCCCGGGCAGTCATCGCCGACGACGAACCGCTCCTGCGCGCGCAGCTGAAGGCGCGGCTCGCGAAGCTCTGGCCCGAGCTCGCGATCGTCCATGAAATGGAGAACGGCCGCGACATCGAGCAGGTGATCGCGGCGCATGCCCCGAATCTCTTCTTTCTCGACATCCACATGCCCGGCGTCAACGGCCTGGAGGCCGCGCGGACCGTGGGCAGGCGCGCGCACGTGGTCTTCGTCACCGCCTTCGACCAGTACGCGGTCGAGGCCTTCGAGCAGGGTGCCATCGACTACGTGCTGAAGCCCTTCAACGAGGAGCGCCTGGCCGACACCGTGGGCCGGCTCAAGGAGCGGCTGGCCGGGGCGGCGCCGGCACCGGCAGGGGAGCGCGACGGCGAGGAGGTCGCCGAGTTGATCGAGCGGCTCGCCAGCCGCCTGGCGCCGCGCAAGTCGGAACACCTGCGCTGGATCAAGGCCTCGGTCGGGCAGAGCGTTCGCTTGATCCCGGTCGAGGAGATCCTCTTCTTCCAGTCCGACGAGAAGTACACGCGGGTGGTGACCTGCGACTCCGAGACCCTCATCCGCAAGCCGATCCGGGAACTGCTGGACGAGCTCGACCCCGAGAAGTTCTGGCAGGTCCACCGCGCCACCATCGTCAACGTGGACCACATCGCCTCGGTCCGCCGCGGCCTCAAGGACCAGGCCGAGATCGCCCTCAAGGGGCATCGCGAGACGCTCATCGTCTCGCGCAACTTCACGCACCTCTTCCGGCAGATGTAAGGAAAGGGGGCCAGGCCCCTTTTTCCTTGCCGGCCATCCCGCCGGAACGCATTTCAGCCCCCGCCCGCTGCATTTCGGCGCCTTCCCGTCGCCCCGCCGCCCGCGGGCCCCTAATCTTGGCTGCATCGGGCCCCACCCCGGGGCCGCCAATTCCATAGGGAATCGCGCCATGTCGTTCATCCAAGCGCTCGGGCCGTCGGTAGCGACGATGTTCCTGTTCTTCGGCGTGCTGATGCTCTCGCTCGCCATCGCGGCGGCGGCGGTCCTCGAAGACTACTGACCGGCGCCGCCCTTCCGGGTATCTTCCGGGGGCGCCGCCCCAGCCACGCCCATGAAGCCACTCTCCGAAATCATCCACCGCACGTCCTGGCCGACCCTGATCCTCGGCGGCCTTGCCTTCGTCGTGGCGCTCGCCGTCTTCGTGACGCCCTTCCACCTGATCGAGTACCGCCAGGAAGGGGCGAGTCCGGAGGAACAGAAGGCGATCAAGCGCGAGGTCGGCAACACCTTCGCCGAAGGGGCCATGGACATCGCGCGCAGCACCATCCTCACCATCCGCGGCGCGACCTCCGACCCCGCCCGGCGCGAGGAACTCGACCGCGCCCTGGAGGAACTGGACAGCGCCCGCTCCGAACTGCATGACGCCAATCGCGAGGTGGCGCGTGCCAAGCGCGAGGCGATCGATTCCGCGCGCGAGGCGGCCCGGGAGGCGGTGACCGCCCTGGAGGATGCGCGCCGCAGCGCCGAGAAGGCGCTCGCGGAGGCAGGCGGCGAGAACGAGAAGGTGAAGCAGGCGCTGGAGCGGTCCCTCAAGTCGGCCCGCGAGGCCGAGGAGGAGGCCAGGAAGGCGATCGCCAGGGATGCCAAGGGGGAGGAAGAGCGCAAGCGCGTCGTGATCGGCATGGGCGTCAGCAAGGACCGGCCGCTCCTCGACATCGAGGTGTCCAAGGCGGAGCCCGGCACGAAGAAGGGCATCGAGATCCGCAAGCCCGGCGACACGGGACGCGAAGGGAGCGCTTCGATCAGCATCGAGATCGACGACGCGCCGAAGCCCACGGCGCCCCCGGCTGTGCCGGGGCTGCCGGCCGCGCCGGCCGCGCCCGCCCCCCCGGAAATCGTGGCGACCCCGCTGCCTCCCGAGGTGCGCCAGCAGATCCGCCACAACGTCAGCGCCGACCTGAAGAAGATGGGCATCGGCGCGGCCCTCGTCCTGCTTTTCATCCCGAT